>DATNCU010000159.1:0-5140 GCA_035607145.1 Thermoanaerobaculia bacterium | reverse complement strand
CGTGCGTGCCGATACCGCGCTCCTGCAGCGCCTGGCAGAGCCGCAGGCAGTAGATCTCCGAGCCGGCGAGGTGGCGCGGCAGGAAGTCGTGGATGGCGTGGAGGACCCTCACCGCCCGTCGCCGATCGCGGCCGCCGGTGCCGCGGCGAAGACGCCCGCCTCCTCCAGCCGCCGGCGCAGCTCGGCGACCGAGAGGCCGTCGGCGAGCAGGCGCGGCAGGCGCAGCGGGTCAGCGCCGGGTGTGACGCCACCGGGGTCGACGGTGACCGCGCTCGTGAAGCCGCTCGTCGCGACGAGGTCGACGACCTCGTCGTCGTAGCCGCCGTGGGGGTAGGCGAAGGTGTCCACCGGGCGGCCGAGCAGGCGCTCAAGCCGGTGTTTCGCCGCGGCGACTTCGGCGTGGCGCACGGCGGCCGGCTGCGCCGGCAGGAAGGTGTGGGAGCCGCCGTGGCAACCGATGCGCTGGCCGGGGAGACTGTCGAGCCGCTGCACTTCGGCGGCGAACAGCATTCGGTGGCTCTCGCGCGGAGACGGAAGCGCGCCGCCGCGCCACTGTGCGACCGCTGCGAGGACCAACGCGCGCTGGTCCAGACCGCCGCGCACGAGCGCGTCGCGCAAGGCCTCGTGAGCGGCGCGGCGCTCCGCGGCGGTCCTGGTGGGGACCGTGCGCGCCGTGCCGTCGACCGTCACCTCGAGCGTGGCTAGCGCTGGCCCGTCGTCGAGCAGGAGCCGCCCGAGCGTCTCCCACCAAGGCTCCGTCGGTTCGTCGAGCCCGGCGGTGAGCACGAAGTGGGTGGCGGGGATCCCCCACTCGAGCAGCGCCGGCACGCCACTCTCGAGCGCGGCACGGTAGCCGTCGTCGAAGGTAACAGCGACGGCGCCCGGTGGCACGGCGCCCAGCCGCGCCCCCTCCACCAGCTCGTCGAGCGCCATCGGCCGCAGCTCGCGGCGCAGCAGCTCGAGGTGAGCGCGGAAGTCCTCGGGCGAGGTGGTGAGCCCGAGCGGGTCGGCCGCGGCGTCGCCGATGCGGTGGTAGGCGAGGATGACGCCGCGCGCGGCATCACTCGGCGACGGCTTCACCGCCCGCACGCAGTAGACGACCGGGAAGTAAGGGTCGACGTGCGCGAAGTCAGCGGCAGTCAGCTCCTCGGCGGCGATGCCGTGCAGGAACGCCGTGGCGAGCGTCACGTTGCCGTGCCCTTCGAGGGCGAACGCGCCGAGCGGAAAGCGCTCGGCGAACAGCTCGCGCAGCGAGGCCTCGGTGAACCGCCAGTAGTCGCCGTCGCGGCCGCGCCCCTCATGCTCGATCCGCGTCTGGCCGCCGACCGAGAACAGCAGCACCCCGCCGGGCGCGAGCGCGCGATGCAGGTTGGCGAGCGCGCGCCGCGGGTCGAGCACGTAGCCCAGCGTCTGGGTGAGGACGATGCAGTCGTACGCCGCCGGCGGCAGGGAGTCGGCCTCGCCGAGGTCGGCGACGATCGTCGCCTGAGGGTTGCCGGGATCGACGTCGAGCACGTCCTGGTGCGTTACGCGATCGCCGCCGAAGAGGCGGCTGTAGCCGGGGTCCTTCACCTCCAGCACGCGGCCGCGCACGTCGGCGCGGTGGCGGTCGAGGAACGCCTCAATGACGGCGCGGTCCACGGGGCGCCCGCGCTCCTCGCCCCAAGTGGGCGTCAGCGGTTGCGGGCGCCGCAGGTCGCCCCAGTCGACAGCGGCGATCCCCTGCTGCGCCAGCTCCTCGCCCAGCGCCGCCGCCTCGGCGCGCAGGGCGGCGAGCTCGCGCTCGGCCTCCTCGCGCAGGTGGTGGAGGTGGCGGCGGTGCTGGTTGAGCTCGAGCAGGAAGCCCTGCTTGGCGACCAGCATCGCCTCGCCGTGGCGGGCGAGCCACGGCCCGTGCTTCTCGTAGAGGTGCTCCATGGCGGCGACGTGGACCGGCCGCCGCAAGGCGCCGCGCAGCAGCGAGTCGCCGCGCGTGCGGTAGGCGAGCAGCGGCTCGGGCAGCACCTCGCCGCGCACGCCATGAGTGAGGAAGGAGAGCCAGAGGTCGAGGTCTTCGTAACAGCGCAGCGCCTCGTCGAAGCCGCCGGCGACCGCGAAGGCGCTGCGCCGCAGGAGGCTCGAGATGTGCGGCGGCTGGTGGTGCAGCAGCGCGTCGAGGGTGAGCGGCGGCGGCGTCCACTCGTACTCGGTGGCGCCGAAGCCGCGCAGACCGCTGGTGACGAAACCGAGCGCGGGCTCGGCGTCGAGGCGCGCCGCGGCGGCGGCGAGGTAGCTCGGCGCCAGCAGGTCGTCGCCGTCGAGGAAGGCGAGGTAGGGCGCCGCGGTGAGCCGCGCGCCGAGGTTGCGCGCCGCCGAGACGCCGCGGTTGGGCGTGCGGACGACGCGCACGCCGTCGGCCTCGGCGCGCGCCAGCGCCTCGAGCGTCAGCGCGTCGGCCGAGCCGTCGTCCACCACCAGCAGCTCGCGCGGCGGCAGCGTCTGCGCCCGCACGCTGTCGAGCGCCTCGCCGAGCGTGCGGCCGAGGCCGTAGGAGGTGACGACGACGGCGACCTCAGCCATCGACCACCTCTGGTTGCGGCGCCTCGCCTAGCGCCGGGGGAGTCGGTGCGATCTGGGCGAGCTTGCTGCGCCGCCGCTCGACCTCGGCGCGCATGGCGTCGAGGCGCGGCCGCAGCGCCGACGTCAATTCCCGTTCGCGCGCGTCGTTGTCGCGCAGCACATCGGCGATCTGGCCGTCGAGGATGAGCAGCACGCCGCGCAGGTGGCGCTGGTAGTGCCGGCGGTGCTTGGCGACCAAGTACTCGGTGAGCTGGCGCGTAACCGCCGGCTTCTCCAACTCCTGGCTCACCGAGCCCTCCCGGCGGCGGTAGCGGAAGAGCGGCTCGCGCAGGATGGTGCCGCGGTGCCCGGCGGCGACGAGGCCGAGCCAGAGGTCCCAGTCCTCGTACCCCTGCTCGGGCATCTTCTCGTCGAAGCCACCGAGGGCGGTGACCGCGTCGCGCCGCACCAGCGAGGCGGTGAGCACGGTGTCCTCGGCGAGCAGCGCCTCGAGGTCGCAGCGCTCGGGCTGCCAGAGCCACTCCTCGGCGCCGAAGGTGCGCAGCCAGGTGGAGACGAAGGTGAGCGTCGGGTCGGCGTCGAGCGCGGCGACGGTGCGTTCGAGGAAGTTCGGCTCGAGCAGATCGTCGGCGTCGAGGAAGCAGAGGTAGTCGCCGCGGGCGTGCGCGATGCCGACGTTGCGGGCCGCCGAGACGCCGCGATGCGGGGCGCGCACGATCGAGGTGTGCGGCCACCTCGCATGCGCCAGCAACTCGACGGTGGCCGGGTCGGTGGAGCCGTCGTCGACGACGAGGACCTCGAAGTCGTCGTACGTCTGCGCGAGGACGCTGTCGATGGTGTCGGGGAGGAAGGCGCCGAGGTCGAAGCAGGGGACGATGACGGAGATGCGGGGGATGCTCTCGCCCGTTGCGTCGACGGCGCGTGGACGCGGGGCTGGCGCGGCAGCATCGATCCGCGGTGCCGCCGAGAAAGCTTCGGCGGGTGGTTCCGCCGGACGCTCGAAGTCCGGCGCGGCTGGCCTCTCGGGAATCACGGCGGGCGCGGGGGCACCATCCGGCGCGGCGGCCGCCTCGGGATTCGCAGACAGTGCGGGCTCGGCGGGCGGCGGTGCCGGTTCCGACGCAACGTTGAAGACCTCGGTTGCCGCCAGCTCATCGGGTGCGTCCGTCTCCTCCGGCTCAGGCGCCGCGCCCAACAACGCCGCGTACGCCGCCGCCACCTCCTCGCCCGCCCCCGCGCAGGCGACGACGCCGCCCTCGAGCAGGATCGCCCGCTGGCAGTGCCGTGCGATGACGTCGCTGTCGTGGCTCACCAGCACCACCGCGCACCCCTCCGCC
This sequence comes from Thermoanaerobaculia bacterium, assembly GCA_035607145.1. Classification (GTDB taxonomy): domain Bacteria; phylum Acidobacteriota; class Thermoanaerobaculia; order Multivoradales; family JAIOJS01; genus DASYQD01. Next base: position 1,244 of record DATNCU010000159.1, on the reverse strand, counting down.
GCGAGCTGCCGGTAGCGCTCCTCGCAGCGCAGGCGGAACCCCGCGTCGCCCACCGCGAACACCTCGTCGAGGATGAGCACCTCGCGCACGGCGTGGAAGGCGACCGAGTAGGCGAGCCGCGCCGCCATGCCGCTCGAGTAGTGCTGGAGCTTCAAGTTGGCGAAGCGCTCGACCTCGGCGAAGGCGAGGATGGGGTCGAGCGCGGCGCGGATCTCGGCGATGCTCATCCCCATCACCGAGCCGATCAGGTAGACGTTGTCGATCGCGTCGAGCTCGGGATTCCAGCCCACGCCGAGCTCGAGGATGGGAGTGATCGGCGCCCGGCGCTCCACCGTGCCCGCGTCGGGCTCGTAGATGCCGGCGAGGACCTTGAGCAGCGTGCTCTTGCCCGAGCCGTTGCGGCCCATGATCCCCAGCGTTTCGCCGGCGTGCAGCTCCAGGCTCACGCCGGCGAGCACGCGCAGGCGCTCGAAGCTGCGGCGGGCGAAGAGGCCGAAGAGGTGCTCGCGCACCGTGGTGCGGCGCACGCTGGGGATGACGAACGTCTTGTGCAGGTCGCGGGCAAGGAGGACCGGCGGCATCGCGGGTGACGCTCCTCGCGGCTAGAGCAGCTCGGCGGCGCGCGGGCGCCAGCGGCGGAAGATCGCCGCGCCCGTCGCCAGGATGATCGCCGTGCCGGCGAGCAGGTAGAGGTGGCCGCGCAGGCTGGGGATGGCGTGCTCGACCAGCACGGCGCGCGAGAACTGGATCACCGGCGTCGGCGGCCAGAAGTAGAGCAACTTGTGGAAGCGCTCGGGAATGATGGAGAGCGGGTAGACGATGGGGGCGACGAAGAAGCCCGCCTGCAGCACCACCTCCCAGATCTGGTTGAGGTCGCGCCAGCGCAGGAAGAGGATGCTGGTGGCGAGCGAGAAGCCGATGGCGATGAGCAGCAGGCAGCCGGCGTAGAGCAGGAAGAGCGCGAGCCCCGCGGCGCTCATGCCGGCGCGAGCTTCATCTGCCCGAGGAGCGCGCGCCCGAGAATTCCGTAGGGATTGCCGAGCGTTTCCTGGATCTCGAAGTGGTTGTAGCCCTCGCCTACGAGAAACCTCACCGGCTTGCCCGCCGCTTTCACCGCCGCGGCGAACTCGCGCGCCTGGCGCTGGAACTCGGGCGTCTCGAGCGAGCCGTGGGCCACCACCACCGGCGCCGTCAGCTGGTCGAGGTGCCGCTGCGGGCTCAACGCCGCCACGACGCCGTCGGTG
>DATNCU010000087.1:0-10315 GCA_035607145.1 Thermoanaerobaculia bacterium | reverse complement strand
CGGCGTCGAAGCGGCCGCCGACGCGGCAGGGCGCCGTCGTCGAGTAGAGCGCCTCCACCACGTAGCTTGCGCCGCGACCGACGAAGAAGGTCATGTTGTTGTGGTTGGCGCTGCCGAGGTCGAGCACGCGCCAGCGGCGGTCGGCCTCGCGGCGGCGCAGCAGGTCGGCGAGCGCCCACGAGCGGAAGGCGGGCGTCGCGGCCGGAGGAGGCTCGGGCATCGCGGCTGCTTTCGAGAACAAATCCCGAGGCGCCTCGGCGCGGGCTTGCGTCCTGGCAGCGGCGCGCCAGAGTCGCACTCAGCCGCTCCCCTCGCCGACCAGCGCCGGGGCCGCCGGCGGCTCGGCGCTCTCCGCGGCGACAGGTGACTCGGGCGGCGCTGTCGCCGGCTCGGCCGTCGTCTGGCTGCCGTCCATGTCGACGTGACCTTGGAACTGGCAGCCTTCCTCCAGCGCTACGCGCGGCGCGCGGATGTCGCCGGTCACCCGGCCGCCGGTGCGCAGAGTGACCGTCTGGCTCGCCACCACGTTGCCGTGCAGCTCGCCCTCGATCACTACGCTCCGCGCCTTGACCTCGGCGCGCACGCGGCCGCCGGGGCCGATCGTCACCTGGTGCTCGAGCGCCTGCACTTCGCCCTCGACCTGGCCGTCGATCCAGAGGTCTTCACGGGCCGAGACCTGGCCGCGCAGGGCGGTCGCCGCGCCGACGAGGGCACGCTTGCCGGAGGGGTTTGGTGCTTGGTTAGCGCGCGGATCAGAGCCGCGCGCGGGTGGAGCCGTCGTCGGAGCAGGGCCAGTCGGCCCGCCAGGGTGGTTCGCCATGAAGCGGACGCCTCCTCTCGGTTCCCACCGAGGGTACGGAACGGAGAGGGGTGCGTCAAGCCAAGCCCTTCACAGGACGAGGGCTGCGGGCCGCGGGCAGGTCACGGCGAGCCGGCGAGGGCGGCGGCGACGGCCGGCAGCAGGTCCTCGGCGGTGGCGCGGAGGAAGCGCACGCCGGGCGTCGGGCGCAGCGGCGGGGAGGGATCGATGGCGAACGTCTCGGCGCCATTGCGCCACGCAGTGTTGAGCAGCAGATCGGTGATGCCAACCGAGAACGAAGTGCCGGCGAAGAGCACCACCGCGGCCCCTTCGGCGGCGGCGATGACGCGCTCGATCTGGTAGTCGGCGTGCTCGTCGTAGGTCTCGTCGAACCACAGCACGTGTTGCCGCAGCAAGGCGCCGCAGGTGGGGCAGCGGGGGAGGTGGGCGAGGGTCGGCTCGCGGCGGAAGGCGTCAAGGTCGACCGACGAGCGCGGCAGCGAGCCGCGCGGGGCTCCCATCGCGCAGCCGTCGCGCGAGCAGCGCACGCGGTCGGCGCTGCCGTGCACCTTCACCATCGAGGTGCTGCCCGCCTGCTCGTGCAGGGTGTCGACGTTCTGCGTCGTCAGCAGGAAGGGGGCGCCGCGCGCCGTCTGCCAGCACTCGAGGTCGACGATGGAGCCGTGAGCCGGGTTCGGCCGCGCGTCGGCGACGCGGTCGAAGCGCTCCAGGTACCAACGCCACGAGCCCACCGGGTCGCTCTCGAAGTAGCGGCGCGTGCCCAGCTCGGTGACGTCACGCTTCCAGATCGCGCCGGGGTCGTTGCCGCGAAAGGTGGGGATCCCCGAAGCGACGCTGACGCCGGCGCCGGTGACCACGAGCAGGCCGCCCCTGCCGAGGCCGCGCAGCGCTTCGACCAACGGCTCCGCGGCCTCGGCGGCGGGGCGCGGCGCGGTGTCGGGTGGCATCGCGCGATGTTAGATCGCCTTCGATTCGCCTCGATCCTGCCCTGGAGCGCGCACGGTACGAGGCGAGGCATCGGCTATCCTCGCCTCACCGATGGCGCTCACCACTTCGCCCGAGCCGGGCCGTTCTGGAGCTCCAGGCTGGCAGCCTGACTCCTGGCAGCGCCGGCCGGCGCTGCAGCAACCGCTCTATCCCGACCCGGCGGCCGTCGACCGCGTTGTCGAGGAGCTCTCGCAGCTGCCGCCGCTCGTCACCTCGTGGGAGGTCGAGGGTCTCAAGGCGCAGATCGCCGAGGCGCAGCGCGGCGAGCGTTTCCTGCTCCAGGGCGGCGACTGCGCCGAGAGCTTCGCCGACTGCTCCTCGGACGCGGTCACCAGCAAGCTCAAGATCCTGCTGCAGATGAGCCTGGTGCTGGTGCACGGCAGCCGCAAGCGCGTCATCCGCGTCGGCCGTTTCGCCGGCCAGTACGCCAAGCCGCGCTCGGCGGACTTCGAGGAGCGCGACGGCATCGCGCTGCCGAGCTACCGCGGCGAGACTGTCAACCGCGCGCCGTTCACCGCCGACGACCGTCTGCCGCGGCCGGAGCTGATGCTGCGCGGCTACGAGCGCGCGGCGCTCACCCTCAACTTCATCCGCAGCCTCGTCGACGGCGGCTTCGCCGACCTCCACCACCCCGAGTACTGGGACCTCGGCTTCGTCGAGCACTCGCCGCACGGCGCCGAGTACCAGCGCATGGTGGAGTCGATCGGCGAGTCGCTGCGCTTCATGGAGTCGCTCGCCGGCGGCTCGGCGGGCGACCTGCGGCGCGTCGACTTCTTCACCAGCCACGAGGGCTTGCTGCTCCCCTACGAGCAGGCGCAGACGCGGCGCGTGCCGCACCGGCCCGGCTGGTACAACTTGTCGACGCACCTGCCGTGGATCGGCGTGCGCACGTCCGACCCCGCCGGCGCGCACGTCGAGTACTTCCGCGGCATCCGCAACCCGATCGGCATCAAGGTGGGACCGACGACCACGCCGGAACGGGTGCGCGAGCTGCTGGCGATCCTCGACCCCGACGGCGAGCCAGGGCGCATCACGCTCATCCACCGCTTCGGCGTCGACAAGGTGGCGCGCTTCCTGCCGCCGCTGGTGGAAGCGGCGCGCCTCACCGGCAAGCCGGTGCTCTGGTGCTGCGACCCCATGCACGCCAACACGCGCGACACCCACGACGGCCTGAAGACGCGGCGCTTCGAGGACATCCTCGGCGAGCTCGAGCAGTCCTTCGACGTGCACGCCGAGATGGGCAGCTACCTCGGCGGCGTCCACTTCGAGCTCACCGGCGAAGACGTCACCGAGTGCGTGGGTGGCGCGCGCGGGCTGCGCGAGGACGACCTCCACCGCGACTACCGCAGCTTCGTCGACCCGCGCCTGAACTACGAGCAGGCGCTCGAGATGGCGATGCTGATCGCCCGCCGCATGGGGCGCCAGCGCGGCGGCCGCGCGCTGGTGGGGTAGGGCGGGGCGTGGAGCCGGAGGCGAGCGCCGGCGATCCGGTCGGCGAGCCCGAGCTCGAAGCGGTGCTTCCGCCGGCACCGCCACCGCCCGAGCGGCGCGGCCGCGGCGGCGCCCACGCCGTGCGCGTCGCCGCCGGCATCTTGCTCTCGCGCCTCGCCGGCTTCGCGCGCGAGGCCATCAGCGGCTACTTCTTCGGCGTCAGCGCCTGGGCCGACGTCTACTCGACGGCGATGCGCATGCCCAACCTGCTGCAGAACCTGCTCGGCGACCAGGCGCTCTCCGCCTCGTTCATCCCCTTCTACTCGAAGATGCTGGCCGAAAAGCGCCAGGAGGACGCGCGCCGCTTCGCCGGCGCCATCCTCGGCCTGCTGCTGATGGCGGCGGGGGCGCTGGCGCTGCTCGGTGTCGTCTTCGCGCGGCCGATCGTGGCGGTAACCGCGCCGGGCTTCGTCCACGACGCCGAGAAGGTGGCGGCGCACCTGGTGGCCGTCGACCGCTACGCGCTGACCGTGCAGCAGGTGCGGGTGCTGTTCCCGATGGCGGGCCTGCTGGTGCTCTCGGCCTGGGCGCTGGCGGTGCTCAACAGCCACCGGCGGTTCTTCCTGCCCTACGTGGCGCCGGTGGTGTGGAACCTGTCGATCATCGCCACCTTCGTGCTGGTGGGAAGGCGTCTCGGCGGCGCCTACCTGGGGCCGCTCGCGAAGAACGAGCTGCTCTACGCGGCGGCGTGGGGCGCGCTGGTCGGCGGGGCTTTGCAGCTCGCCATCCAGTTGCCCACCGTGCTGCGGCTGTTGGGCGGACTCGAGCTGTCCTTCGGCACTCGCGCGCGCGGCGTGCGCGAGGCCTTGCGCGCCTTCGGGCCGGTGGTGGCCGGGCGCGGCGCGCTGCAGCTCTCGGGTTACCTCGACTACGTGCTCGCCTCGCTCGCCGCCGCCGGGGCCGCGTCGGCCTTTCGCTACGCCTACGCGCTCTTCCTGTTGCCGGTCGGGCTCTTCGCCACGTCGGTGGCGGTCACCGAGCTGCCCGAGGTGTCGCGGCTCGCCACCGACGAGGAACGGGCGCGACGCGTCGAGTGGGCGTGGCGGCAGATCTCGTTCCTCAGCTTGCCGGCAGTCGTGGGGTTCCTCGCCTTCGGCTCGCTGGTGGTGCGCCTGGCGTTCGTGCGCGGGGCCTTCGGGATCCAGGAGCAGTACCTGGTGACCATGGTGCTGGCGAGCTTCACCATCGGCCTGCTGCCGGCCACCAACTCGCGGCTGCTGCAGAACCTCTTCTACGCGCTCCACGAGACGCGCTACCCGGCGCGGCTGGCGGTGCTGCGCGTAGCGGTTTCGGTCGTCGCCGGCGGTGCGCTGATGTTCGCGCTCGACCGCATCGGCGTCTCGTCGTTCGTGACGGTGCTGTTCAGCGACCATGAGCTGTACCTCGGCGCCGTGGGGCTTGGGCTCGGCACCTCACTGGGCGCCTGGCTGGAGCTGCTGCTCCTCGCGCGCGGCGCCCGGCGACGGGTACCGGAGCTTCACCTGCCGTGGGCGGCGATGCTGCGCATGGCGGGGCTCGCGGTGGCGGCCGCCCTGCTGGCCGGATGGCTCTGGCGCCTCGTCGGCCACAGTCTCTCCCGGCCTTACCTCGTCGCCGCGGTGGTGCTCGGGACCTTCGCTGCCGCCTACCTCGGCGGCGCCGTGGCGCTGCGTTTCCCTGAGCTCAAGACCTGGCTTCGTGCGGAGGCGGAATGAAGTCCCACACCGAGTACCTGACGTTCGAGGTCCCCGCCCGCATGGCCTTCCAAAACATCACTCGCGAGGTGGAGGCCGCCGTGCGCAAGAGCGGCGTGCAAGAGGGCATCGTGCTGGTCAACGCCATGCACATCACCGCCAGCGTCTTCATCAACGACGACGAGCCCGGCCTGCACCACGACTACGCGAGCTGGCTCGAGAAGCTGGCCCCCTTCGACGCCTCGCCGCAGCGCTACCGCCACAACCGCACCGGCGAGGACAACGCCGACGCCCACATGAAGCGCCAGGTGATGGGCCGCGAGGTGGTGGTGGCGATCACCGCCGGCAAGCTCGACTTCGGCCCCTGGGAGCAGATCTTCTACGGCGAGTTCGACGGCCGCCGGCCGAAGCGGGTGCTGGTAAAGGTGCTCGGCGAGTAGCGGCTCTCTGGCCGTATGATCGTGCCGCCGGCATACCGTTCGTTTATGGAGGGGGGTTGCAATGGCGGACGAAAAAGGCACCTGCTTCGTCGTCATGGGCTTTGGCAAGAAGACCGACTTCGAGACCGGCCGCACGCTGGACCTCGACAAGTCTTACCGCAACGTCATCAAGCCGGCGATCGAGGCCGTTGGCTTCGCGTGTATCCGCGCCGACGAGATCGTCCACTCCGGCCTCATCGACGTGCCGATGTACGAGCAGCTCCTGGCCGCGGACATCGTCGTCGCCGATCTCTCGACCTCGAACAAGAACGCCTTTTACGAGCTCGGCATCCGGCACGCGCTGCGTCCGTATACGACGATCGTGATCGCCGAGGAGGGCTTGAAGGTCCCCTTCGACGTCAACCACGTGGTCGTCCGCCACTACAAGCACCTCGGCGAGGACATCGGCTTCGACGAGGTGATGCGGTTCCGTGGCCTGCTGAGCGACGCCGTCGTAAAGATCGCCGCCGAGGCGCCGGACAAGCGCGTCGACAGCCCGGTGTACCGGTTCCTCAACGACCTCGGCCCGCCCCTGAGGCGTGCGGTCGGTGCAGCCGCAGCCGCTGCCGCAGCTGCCGTGCCGGCGGCGGCCCAACCCGTCGCGCCGGCGGCTGCTGCGCCAGAGGCGACGCACAGCGTGCTCATGCAACAAGTCGACGAGGCCGTCAAACGAGGCGATTTCACGACCGCCAAGACGCTGCTCGCGGCAGTGCGCGCGATGATCCTCGCCGCGGCGCCACCCGTGGAAGAAGGATCTCCGAAGCGGCGCGAAGATCCTTATCTCATCCAGCGGCTCGCATTGCTCACTTACAAGAGCAAGCAGCCGACGGAACAAGCTGCGCTCGCCGAGGCCAAAGAGCTGCTCGCCGGGCTCGATCCGCAGACCTCGAACGACACCGAGACGCTCGGACTCTGGGGCGCGATCCACAAGCGGCTCTGGACGCTGACGGCAAGCACGGCGGACCTCGACGAGGCGGTGCGCGCGCACGAGCGCGGCTTCTATCTTCGCAACGACTACTACAACGGGATCAATCTCGCGTTCCTGCTCAACGTCCGGGCCGCGCGCGCGACAGACCCGGCGGAGGCGATCGCCGACTTCGTTCTCGCCCGTCGGGTCCGCACCGAGGTGCTGGAGATCTGCGAGAAGTGGCTGGCGTCCAATCCGCCACCGCCGGCGGAGGCGCCGCCCGAGGCGCTGAAGGAGGACGCGGCGAACCGCTACTGGGTGCTGGCGACCGCCGGCGAGGCCAAGCTCGGCCTGGGCGACGGTGACGCGGAGCGGCAGCTCGCCACGGCCTACGCCGCCGCGCCCCAGGGGTGGATGGCGGATTCGACGCGCGAGCAGATCGCGAAGCTGCAGGCGCTGCTCGCCGATCCACCGCTCAGGCACCTGAAACCGGTCGCCTGATCGCGGCGCCGCACGATGCCGGACGAGCGCTGCGACCTCTTCATCAGCTACCGGCGGACCGACGCCGCCGGCCACGCGCGGGGGCTGTATCGCGAGCTGTGCCGGCGGTTCGACCAGCGGCGCGTCTTCTTCGACCGCACGTCGATCGAGGCCGGCGAGGTGTTCCCGGACCGGTTGCGCGAGGGCGTCGCATCGTGCCAGGTGCTCCTCGCGCTGATTGCTCCGGGGTGGCTGGAAGCGAGGACCCCTGGCGGCGAGCGGCGCCTCGATGGCGAGGACGATTTCGTGCGGCAGGAGATCGCCACTGCCCTGCAGCTCGGCAAGCGAGTGATCCCCGTGCTGTTCGATGACGTGCCGATGCCCGGGCCGGAGCAACTGCCCGCTTCGCTGCGCGCGCTGGCCGGCCGGGATGCGCTGATGCTGCGCGGCAAAGACCTCGAGTACGACGTGCAGCTCGAGGCGCTCGTCCAGATCCTGGCCGCGATGCCGGGCATGCCGGCGCCGCTTCCCGCCGAGCAGGGCGTGATCGTCGGCGGGGGTCTGGACTTCGACGTCTATCGCGGCGTCCGCTTCACCCCGATCCGGCTGCGGGCGCCGTTGCGCGCCGCGTTCAAGCCGCTCATCGAGGATCGCACGCGCATCTTCGCGGGACGGCGGCAGGTGTTCGACCGCATCATGGCTTTCGCCGCTGGCGAAAAGGGCGGCTACCTGGTCATCACCGCACCGCCCGGCTTCGGCAAGACGGCCCTCGTCGCGAACCTCGTCGCCGCCACGCCGGAAGCCTTTGCCTACCACTTCTTCGCGCCCGTCTACGGCGCCGAGACGTTGGACGAGAAGTTCTTTCTCCAGAGCATCCTGCAGCAGATGGCGGCGTGGCACGACCAGCGCGCGGAGCTGCCGGACGCGATCAACGAGTTGCGCGCCCTCTACCAGGCGTTCGTGGACACGCCGCTCGACCAGAACCAGGTTCTGGTGCTGGACGGCCTCGACGAGGTCAGCCAGTGGAAGCTGGCGCCCTACCTCGGCCGCCGGCTTCCGCCCCGTCTGCACGTCATCGTCACCGTGCGCGACGTGGGGCAGGACTGGCGCAGCGATTACGAATTTCCGAGCGACCAGGTGACTACACTCCCGCTGGGCGGCTTGGAGCGCGGCGAGATCCGGGACCTCTTCGCCGGGCTCGGTGCGCCCGGAGCGCGCATCGCCGGTGACGACGCGCTGCTCGATCACGTCGTCGCCCGCGCCGCCTACGGGGACGATCCCCGGCTCGGAGCCGACCCGTTCTACGTCCGGTTCCTGGCCGAGGACGTGGCCAACGCCGAGGTCGCGCCCGAGGAGCTCCCGGCGCAACCGCAGGGACTCGACGCCTACCTGGACCGCTGGTGGAAACAGCTCGTGCAGCTTGCCGGGGACGCGCCGGTACGGGATCTCTTCGGTACCCTCGCCGCGGCGGTGGTACCCATCGCCCGCGCCGACCTGGAAGCGATCAACGCCAGCTTGCGCGACGAGTGGGCGGGCGATTTCTTCGCTCAGGTGCTGGCGCGCGTGCGCCGCGTCGTCCGCCAGCACAAGGACGGAAGCTACAGCCTCGCGCACCCCCGGCTGCGCCGCTACGTCGCCGACCCGAAGCGCATCGGCAAGATCAACGACTATCGACAACGCCTGCTCGACTACTGCGCCCGGTGGCGGGAGCACCGCAGTCCATATGCCCTGAACGGCTACGGCGCCCATCTGCTCGAAGCCGGCCGCGGCGAGGAGCTCTATGGGCTGTTTGCGGGCGAATGGATCGCCGCCCATTGGTCGGTGCTGCACACGTACGGACCGCTCGTCGGCGACCTCGATCGCGCCGCGAAGGCGCTGCTGACGTCGCCCGCGCCGGACTACCCGCGCATTCTCGCTCTCGTCGTGGCCCGTCAGACCGGACGCGAGCTGTTGCTCGGTTTCCCGGACGAGCTTTACGTCGCCTGGACGGCGCAGGGCGAGGTCGAACGCGCCCTGGCTTGTCTCGCGGCGTTGGGGCAGTCGCAGGGCCGGGCGATCGATCCGCTCACCGCGGTCGCCGGCAAGCTTCTCGAGCTGCACCGCAGGGAAGCGGACGATTACGCGACCCGCGCTGGGGAGCTGCTCCTGCAGGTGGCCGATCAGCTGACGTTGCCGCGCATGACCAGCGTGCAGCTCGACGCGCTGTCGGCACTGGCCGCGCAGCTGCCCGTCGAGCGCGGGCTGCCCGAAGAGGGACGGCGTCGTCTGATCCGTGGCGCCGTGGAGTTCGCGGAGCGGGCGGACGATCCCGTGCTGCGCGCGGCCGGATTTGGTGAGATCGCCTCGGCGCTCTGCGGTTCCGCCCCGGACCTCGACACCGCCCGCGATCAGCTGGGCCGGGCGCGGACGGCGCTCGCCGGCATCGACTTCGTCCCGGATCGGGCGTTCGTGACGGCCAGCCTGCTCGCGGCGCTGGAAGCATTCGCACCGGAAGACGTCCTGCCGGCGCTCGAAGCGCTGGCCGAGCAGGGCTCACCCCTCCTCGATCATGGCTCTCTCGCCAAGATTCCCTGCATCAAGCTCCTGCGGCGCTGGCGCCCGTCGGCAGGGGCACAGCCCGGGCGGGCGGCCGCGCTCCTCGGCAAGATCGCAGCGCTGCACCTGGACGCGTCGGCCGACTACACCGGCGCCGCGTTGTCGGCGATCGTTCCGCACCTGTGCCGGTTGGGCTATGCCGACGTCGGCCTCGACCTGCTCGAACGATGCTGGCACGCCGACGCCGTGGAGGGCGCCCGCGTCGTCACCTATGGCATCGACGTATTGCGCGAATTCGCTCCGCACCGCATTGGCGCGTGGCTGGAAGCGGCCCGGGAGCTGACCGACCCCTCGCACCATGACATCTACCTCAATCGCGAGATGTTCACCGCGTCGGTAGCGGACGCATTCGCCGCCCACGGCGAATGGGACACGGCGCTCGCGCTGACGGCTACCCTCGGCCCGAGCAACCGCTGCGACGCCATGGTGGATCTTCTGCGGCGTGCGGCCCCGGACGTGGACGCCCGCGATGCCGTCGTCGAGCGAATCTTGGCGGCCGCCGGCGAGCTCGACGACACCGACGGCGGGGAGGAAACGGCGCGGGTCTACGCCGTTGCGGCGCAGGTGCTGGCCGGCACGTCGAGCGGCCGCGCCGAACAGGCTCTCGCGCGCGCCACGGCGCGGTGTCTCGTCAATCCGCCGGAAGGCGACAGCGACGCGCTCCGCCGCCTGCACGCCGCGGCGCTGCACGAGGATGGCGCCACCGACGAGGTGGTCGCGGTCCTGCATCGCATGTCCTGGGTCACGAGCCTCGTCAGAACGGTCGCATCGCTCGTGCTGTCCGGCACCATCGACGCCGGCCGGCGAGACGCCTATGCGTCGGCGCTGCTGACGGAGCTGGAGGCACGCCAGGGAGCGAGCCTCTATGGCGACGCGCTGCGCG
>DATNCU010000076.1:0-2080 GCA_035607145.1 Thermoanaerobaculia bacterium | reverse complement strand
CCACCACCGGCACGACCACCGCGCCGACGACGACAGCTCCCGCCACGATCGCGCCGGCCGCGAGCGGCGGCAGCTCGCCCTTCGCCGCGCCCGTTCGCTAGCGCGCCGGCGTGGGGAGCGTCGTCTATCTCGGCCGGGGTTCCCGGCGCGATGAGCCCTCGGCGGCTGCACGTGACGCGGGCAGCCTGCTGCGGCCCGGCTACAACTGCTGGCGCGTCGCGCGCGCCGAGCGCGTCGGGCTGCTGGTCGACGCCAAGGACTATTTCGAGGCGTTCCACCGCGCCGCGCTGAAGGCCGAGCGCTCGATCCTGATCCTCGCCTGGGATTTCAACAGCCGCACGCGCCTGCATTTCGATCCGGTGCCGAGGGGCGGGCCGCCCGCGGAGCTCGGCGAGTTCCTCAACTACCTCGTGCGCCGCCGACGCGGCCTGCACATCAATATCCTCAACTGGGATTACCCGATGGTGTTCGGCACCGACCGGGAATTCCCGCCGCTCTACGGCTTCGGCTGGAAACCCGCGCACCGCGTGCACCTGCGCTACGACGACACCCATCCGCTCGGCGGGTCGCAGCACCAGAAGGTGGTGGTGATCGACGACTCGATCGCGTTCTCCGGCGGCATCGACCTCACCGTGCGGCGCTGGGACTCGACCGAGCACGCCGCTGCCGACGAGCGCCGCAAGGCCTACGACAAGCCCTATCCGCCCTTCCACGACCTCATGGTGGCAGTCGACGGCGAAGCCGCGGCGAGTCTCGGCGAGCTGGCGCGCGAGCGCTGGCTCGCGGCCACCGGCCATCGCCTCGCCCCCGCCTCGCCGGGCCACGACGCCTGGCCGGAACACCTCGCGCCCGACGCGACCGAAGTGGAAGTCGGTATCGCGCGCACCATGCCGCCGCGCGGCGACGCGCCGGCGGTGAAGGAAATCGAGCGGCTCTACCTCGACATGATCGCCGCCGCGCGGCACACGCTGTACATCGAGAACCAGTACTTCACCGCGCCCCGCCTCGCCGCCGCGCTCGAGAAACGGCTCGGCGAGCCCGACGGCCCGGAGATCGTGCTGCTGGTGCGGCTCCTCAGCCACGGCTGGCTCGAAGAGGCGACGATGCACGTGCTGCGTACGCGCCTCATCCAGCGCCTGCAGAAGGCGGACCGCTACGGCCGCTTCAAAGTCTATTACCCGCATGTGCCTGATCTCGCCGAAGGCTGCTGCGTCGACGTGCATTCGAAGCTGATGGTGGTCGACGACCGCATGCTGCGCATCGGCTCGTCGAACCTCTGCAACCGCTCGATGGGTGTCGACAGCGAGTGCGACGTGGTCATGGAGTCGCGCGGCCGCGCCGACGTGGCGAGCGCGATCCGCGATTTCCGCGAGCGGGTGATCGCCGAGCACCTCAACGTGCCGCCGCCCCGCCTGCGCGAGGCGCTGGCGGCCGCCAACGGCAGCCTGCACGGCGCGATCGCCGCGCTCGCCACCGGCGGCCGCTCGATGCGCCAGCTCACCGAGCTGCCCGACTGGCCGGAGGCGCTGGTCAACGTCGCCGCGGTCGCCGACCCGGAAGAGCCGATCGCGCTGCAGGCGCTGTTCGACGAGCGCGAAATCGTCGAGGAACAGGCGAAGGCGACCCCGGCCTGGGGCAAGCTCGCCGTCATCCTCGCCGTCGTGGTCGCGTTGACGCTTCTCTGGCGCGCGACGCCGCTCGCCGGGGTGGTCAGTCCCGAGAACGTCATCGGCTGGGCCAAGGACTTCGGCTCGCGCTGGTGGTCGCCCCTGGTGGTGATGGCGCTCTTCACGCCCGCCTGCCTGGTGATGTTCCCGCGCCCGCTGATCACGCTCGCGGCGGTGATCGCGTTCGGGCCGGTGCCCGGTTTCCTCTACTCGCTCATCGGCATCACCGCGAGCTCCGTCGTCACCTATTACATCGGCCGGCGGATGCGCCGCGACACGGTGCGCCGCCTCGCCGGCGACAAGCTCGACCGCATGGCCGAAGTGCTGAAGAAACACGGCCTGCTGGCGATGACGCTGCTGCGGCTGGTGCCGCTCGCGCCCTTCGCGGTGGAGAGCATCGTCGCCGGCGCGAT
>DATNCU010000073.1:0-2577 GCA_035607145.1 Thermoanaerobaculia bacterium | reverse complement strand
GGCGTCGAAGCGGTAGGTCTGCGCGATGTGGCGGTGGAGGCTCTCGCTGTTGAACTGGGTGAGCACGTAGATGCGGTCGATGTCGGCGTGCAGGCTGTTGCTGATCGGCACGTCGATCAGCCGGAAGCGGCCGCCCACCGGCACCGCCGGCTTGGCGCGCGTCTTGGTGAGCGGCCACAGGCGGCTGCCCTGGCCGCCGCCGAGCACCGCGGTGACCGCGTCGCGTGCGCCGCCGAGTCGTGTCATGGGGCGCATGCTATCGCGTAGATCCGCCATAGAATCCGCGCCACCGCATGCTCGACGTCCAGTTCGTCCTCCCCTTCCCGGCGCCCATCGCCGACCGCTTCGCGCGCGCGGTGGCGGCGCTTCCCGGAGTGCGCTTCGGCCTCATCTCGCAGGAGCCCATCGAGCGGCTGTCGCCGGAGATCCGCAAGCACGTCGCCGGGCACTGGCAGGTGGGGAGCTGCTTCGACCCCGACGAGCTCGCCCGCGGCGTCCATGAGCTGGGGAAGCGCCTGGGCAAGCCCGACCGCCTGCTCGGCGTCTTGGAGCAGCTGCAGGAGCCCCTCGGCGCCGTGCGCGACGCGCTCGGCATCCCCGGCATGTCGCGCGCCGTGGCCGCCAACTTCCGCGACAAGGCGCGTATGAAGACCGTTCTGCGCGACGCCGGCGTCCCCTGCGCCCGCCACGCGTTGGCCGAGGACCCGGCGGCGGTGTGGTCGCTGGCGCAGGTGGCGGGCTTCCCGCTGGTGGTGAAGCCCCCCGCCGGCGCGGGAGCGAAGGCCACCTTCCGCCTCGATTCGGCGGAGCAGCTGAAGGAGGCGCTGGCGAGCGACCCGCCCGGCCGCGGCCGGCCGTGGATGGTGGAGGAGTTCATCCTCGGCGACGAGCAGTCCTTCGACACCGTGTCGATCGGCGGCCGCCCCGTCTGGCACTCGCTCACCCACTACCTGCCGACGCCCCTCGAGGCGCTGCGGCAGCCGTGGATCCAGTGGTGCGTCGTCCTGCCGCGCGAGGTGGACGACCCCCGCTACGACGACATCCGCGCCGCCGCCTTCGCCAGCCTCGACGCGCTCGGCATGCAGACCGGCTTCTCGCACATGGAGTGGTTCCGCCGCAACGACGGCTCGGTGGCGATCTCCGAGGTCGGCGCACGCCCGCCCGGCGCGCAGATCACCCGCCTCATGTGCTACGCGCACGACTTCGACTTCTACGACGCCTGGGCGCGGCTGATGGTCTTCGAGACCTTCACCCCGCCGCCGCGCCGCTACGCCGCCGGCGCCGCCTTCCTGCGCGGTCAAGGCACTGGGCGAGTGGTGGCGGTGCACGGCCTCGAGCGCGCGCAGAAGGAGATCGGCCACCTGGTGGTGGAGTCCAACCTGCCGAAGAAGGGCCAGCCGCGCTCGTCGAGCTACGAAGGCGAAGGCAACGTCATCGTCCGCCACCCGGAAACGCGGGTGGTCGTGGAGGCGCTCAAGCGCCTGATCACCGCGGTGCGGGTGGAGGTCGCATGAAGGACGTCCTGATGTTCTCGCCCGGCTACCCGGCGGAGATGCCCTACTTCACGCGCGGGCTCGCGGAGGTGGGGGCGCGCGTGTGGGGGCTGGGCGATCAGCCGGCCGGAGCGCTGCCGGACGAGGCGCGGCACGCGCTCGCCGGGTACCTGCAGGTGCGCGACCTGTGGGACGAGCGGCGGCTGCTCGACGACATCCAGCGCTGGCGCGGGCCGCGCGCCTTCGACCGCGTCGAGTGCCTGTGGGAGCCGGGGATGATCCTCGCCGCGCGGCTGCGCGAGGCGCTCGGCGCCGCCGGCATGAGCGAGGCGGAGACGGTGCCCTTCCGCGACAAGGGGCGCATGAAGGAAGTCCTCGACGCCGCCGGCCTGCGCACCCCGCGCCACTTCCGCGCCAAGTCCGCCGACGGTGTGCGCGAGGCGGCCGAGCGCGTCGGCTACCCGGTGTGCGTCAAGCCGATCGCCGGCGCGGGCTCGGCCGACACCCACAAGGTCACCGACCCCGGCGAGCTCGAGCGCGTGCTGCAGGTGACGCAACACGTGCCCGAGGTGTCGGTGGAGGAGTGGATCGAGGGCGAGGAGTACACCTTCGACACCATCTGCGCCGACGGCCGCATCCTCTACTACAACGTCGCCTGGTACCGCCCCAAGCCGATCGTCGGCCGCTCGGTCGAGTGGATCAGCCCGCAGACGGTGACGTTGCGCGACGTCGACCACCCCGACCTGCAAGGCGGCATCAAGCTGGGCCTGCAGGTGCTCAAGGCGCTCGGCTTCCGCACCGGCTTCACTCACATGGAATGGTTCCGCAAGCCCGACGGCGAGGCGGTCTTCGGCGAGATCGCCGCGCGGCCGCCCGGCGCGCGCTCGACCGAGCTGATGAACTATGGCTGCGACATCGACGTCTTCCGCGGCTGGGCCGAGGCCGTCGTGCACGGCCGCTGGTCGCAGCCCCTCGAGCGCAAGTACAACTCCGCCGTCATCTTCAAGCGCGCGCAGGGGCAGGGGCGCATCAAGCACATCGAAGGCCTCGACCCGCTGCTCGAGCACTACGGCGACTGGATCGT
>DATNCU010000158.1:0-2302 GCA_035607145.1 Thermoanaerobaculia bacterium | reverse complement strand
TTGCGGTAGCGGCGGTAGGCGCCGGTACGGGCTTCGGCTTCGAGCAGCCCGGCGACTGCGAGGTAGGCGCGCAGCGAGCCTGCGAGTGACTGCGGGCGCACCAGCGTGAGGTCGTCGGCGGAGGTGTGGTACTCGGGGTAGCGGCTCCAGGGCGTGCGGGTGAGCGAGCCGACCGGCAGGTCGAAGCCGGGCGAGTTGTACTGGCGCTCGTCGTAGCCGAAGGGGACGAAGTCTTCGACTTCGACGCTCTCGCCGAGGCCGGCGAGCGCTCGCGGCACGGCGCGGTCGATGGGCGCGTCGCCGCGGCGGCTGCGCTTGTAGTGGAAGCCGCCGGGGTCGCCCACGTTGGCGACGACGAGGCCGTGGTCGATGCGCGCGACGGCGTCCTCGTTGCGCGCCAGCCAGGTGATGCTGCCGATCGTTCCTGGTACGAAGAGGAAGCGGTAGCCGTAATGACGCGGCACCGTGGCGAGACGCTCGGCGAGGAAGGTCGTGAGCGCGATGCCGGAGAGGTTGTCGTTGGCGAGCGCCGGGTGGCAGACGTGGGTGGAGATCAGCACTTCGCGCACGCTCTCGCCGGGGAGGAAGCACTCGCCGTAGGTGAGCGCGCCGTCGGTGAGCGTGGCGTCGACACAGACCTCGTACTCGCCGTTGGGCAGCGCCTCGCGCTGGTGGTGCGGCAGGCAGAAGCCCCAGGTCTCGCGCCAGTAGGAGGTGCGGTAGGGCACCCAGTCCGGGTGCTCGGGCAGCGAGTGCAGGTGCGCCTGCAGGTCGGCGAGCGGCAGCCGCGCGCGCACGGGCACGCTGTAGCCGACGACGTGCAGCGGCGAGTTGGCCGCGTCGACGACAGTCGCACCATCGGGTCCTTTGACCCACGCCGCGCGCAGGTTCCACTCGCGCGGCACTGTCCAGTCGAGCACCGGCGTGCCGCTGGGCACCTCGTGCACGACGAGCGGGATGCGCTCCGCGATGGCTGCAAGCGTGGCGCGCACGCCGTCGCCGGTGAGGCTGCGCGGGATCGGCTGCAGCTCGGTGGCGAGGGCGTGCATCGCCGCGCCTGTCGAGGCGAGGTCGAGTTCGCGCACGAGCGCGTCGAGCGACGACGGCATCGCTCCGCTACTCCACCGGGAACGGCGGCAGCGCACGGTCGCGCGCCGAGATCACCGTCACCGGCTCGGGCCACGGGATGGCGAGGGTCGGATCGTCGTAGCGGTAGCCGCGCGCGTGCGCCGGCGAGTAGGGCGTCGAGATGAGGTAGCTGACCTCGGTGGCGTCGGCGAGGGTCTGGAAGCCGTGCGCACATCCCGGCGGCACGTAGACCTGGTTGCCCGCCTCGGCAGAGAGCTCGACCGCCACGTGCTGCCCGCGCGTCGGCGAGCCGGGCCGCGCGTCGACGACGACGTCGAAAACGGCGCCGCGCGTGACGCGCACCAGCTTCGCCTCCTCGTGCGGTGCTCCCTGAAAGTGCAGCCCGCGCAGCGTGCCGCGCCGGTGATTGAAAGACACGCTCGCCTGCGCGATCGTCGCGTCGAGCCCGTGCCCCCGCAGCTCCTCGGCGTCCCAGCTGCGGGCGAAGAAGCCGCGCTCGTCCTCGTGACGCTCGGGCTCGATCACGAAGACGCCGACCAGTGCGGTGGACTTGAAGATCACGGCGCGGCTCCCGCGGCGCGCCGGCGCGCGAGGCTCACCGCGGCCGCGCCTCGCCGCCGCGACTCACCACACCTTCCATGGCGGCCGCTCCTGCTTCCACAGCGCGTTCAAGTGCAGGTAGTCGCGGTAGGTGTCCATCGGGTGCCAGAACCCCTCGTGGACGTAGACCGAGAGCTGCCCGTCGCGCGCCAGGCCGCGCAGCGGCTTCTGCTCGAGGAACAGCTGCGGGTCGTCGTCGAGGTAGTCGAGCGCCTGGCGCTGGAAGACGAAGAAGCCGCCCGACACCAGCCCCTGCGCCACCGGCTTCTCGGCGAACTCCCGCACCCGCGTCCCTTCGACCTCGAGCTCGCCGTAGCGCGACGTCGGGTGGACGCCGGTGACGGTGGCGAGCCGCCCCTGCGCGTGGTGGAAGTCGAGCAGCGCGCCGACGTCGACGTCGGAGACGGCGTCGCCGTAGGTGAGGCAGAACGTCGGCGCGTCGGCGAGGTAGCGCCGCACCAGCTGCAGCCGCGCGCCCGTGGCGGTGTCGGCGCCGGTCTCGGCGCAGGTGACGCGCCAGCTCTCGTGCCCGTCTTCGTTGTGGAACTCGGGCGGCCGGCTGCCGTCCATCGCCACCGTGAAGTCGCCGAGCATCTCCTTGTAGCGCAGGAAG
>DATNCU010000060.1:0-2355 GCA_035607145.1 Thermoanaerobaculia bacterium | reverse complement strand
GAGCAGCACGGCGAGGGCAGCGGCGATAGCGAGGCGGCGAAGGGTGACGCCAAAACGGCGTCGAGGGGCGCCAGCACGGCCCGGCGCCGGCACGCTGGTCGAGCCAGGTGGCGAGCCAAGTCCGGATGCGTCGAGTCGGTTCACGAGCACAGCAGGTCTACCCCCTTCGAGCTGCCAGGAAACGGCCGCGGATTCAGCAAGGGTTGCGCCAGGGAGCCGGCGCAGGGTGGAAGCGGGCCGGAATCCTACCGGATCGGGCGCCGATCCGGAGACTCAGCCCATCACGTGGCGACGATCTCGCGGGACTGCACCTCGAAGTGGAGCTTGCCGTCGACGAGCTCCACCTCGATCAGCTCGATCGGCTCGCCGCGGCGCGAGATGAGGATCTCCGAGACGGCGTCCTGCAGGTGGCGCTGGATCGTCCGTCGCAGGGGACGCGCCCCGGTCGACGGCTCGACGCCGGCCTGCTCGAGCAGCCACTCGCGCACCGCCGGCGACACCTCGACGTGCAGGCCGCGCTGCCCCAGCGTGTGGTTGACGTCCTCGAGCAGGATGTCGACCACCGCGCGCAGCTCGATCGGGCCCAGCGGGTTGAAGACGATCACCTCGTCGAGGCGGTTGATGAACTCGGGCGAGAAGGCGCGCTTGAGCTCGCCGAGGATCTCCTCCTCGATGCGGGCGAAGGCCTCCTGCTCGTTCTGCGCCCCGAAGCCCATGCGCCCCTTGTTGAGCACCACCTTGCTGCCGACGTTGCTGGTCATCAGCACGATGGCGTTCTTGAAGTCGACCTGGTTGCCGTAGCTGTCGGTGAGCACGCCGTCGTCGAGGATCTGCAGCAGCAGGTTGGCGACGTCGGGGTGGGCCTTCTCGATCTCGTCGAAGAGCACCAGCGAGTAGGGCTGGCGGCGGATGCGCTCGGTGAGCTGGCCGCCCTCCTCGTGGCCGATGTAGCCGGGCGGCGAGCCGATCAGCTTCGACACCGCGTGCTTCTCCATGTACTCCGACATGTCGAAGCGCACGAGGGCCTCCTGGGTGCCGAAGAGGAAGCTCGCGAGCTGGCGCGCCACTTCCGTCTTGCCGACACCCGAGGGGCCGAGGAACATGAAAGATCCGACAGGGCGTCCGGGATTCGATACACCCAGCCGCGAGCGGCGGATGGCGCGCGAGATGGCGGCGATGGCGCGCTCCTGCCCCACCACCCGGCGGCGCAGGATGTTCTCCATGTCCATCAGCTTCTCGGCTTCCTCGCTCTGCAGCGCGGCGACCGGGACGCCGGTCCAGGAGGCGATCACCTCCTCGATGTCCTCCGGCGTCACCTCGAGCACGGCGCTCTCCTCGGTGAGCTGGGAGAGCTTCTCGACGTCCTCGCGCAGCTCGATCTCACGCTCGCGCTGGTAGACCGCCTTCTCGATCTCGTCGAAGAGCACCAAGGAATACGGCTGGCGGCGGATGCGCTCGGTGAGCTGGCCGCCCTCCTCGTGGCCGATGTAGCCCGGCGGCGAGCCGATCAGCTTGGACACCGCGTGCTTCTCCATGTACTCTGACATGTCGAAGCGCACGAGGGCCTCCTGGGTGCCGAAGAGGAAGGTGGCGAGCTGCCGCGCGACCTCGGTCTTGCCGACGCCGGAGGGGCCGAGGAACATGAACGAGCCCACCGGCCGGCCGGGGTTGGAGACACCGAGGCGCGAACGGCGGATGGCGCGCGAGATGGCGGCGATGGCGCGCTCCTGCCCCACCACCCGGCGGCGCAGGATGTTCTCCATGTCCATCAGCTTCTCGGCTTCCTCGCTCTGCAACGCGGCGACGGGGACGCCGGTCCAGGAGGCGATCACCTCCTCGATGTCCTCCGGCGTCACCTCCAGCACGGCGCTCTCCTCGGTGAGCTGGGAGAGCTTCTCGACGTCCTCGCGCAGCTCGATCTCGCGCTCGCGCTGGTAGACGGCCTTCTCGAAGTCCTTGCTCGAGATGGCGCGCTTCATCTCCTTGACCACCTGCTGGATCTCGCGCTCGAGCCGCCGCAGGTTCTGGGTGTCACGCACGCGCCGCAGCTTGACCTTGGCGCCCGCCTCGTCGATGACGTCGATCGCCTTGTCGGGCTGGTGGCGGTCGCTGATGTAGCGGCTGCTCTGGATGATCGCGGTCTTCAGCGACTCGGCGCGGTAGCGCACCTTGTGGAACGACTCGTAGCGCTCGCGGAGCCCCTCGAGGATGCGCAGCGTCTCCTCGGCGTCGGGCGGAGTCACCGACACCGACTGGAACCGCCGCATCAGCGAGCGGTCCTTCTCGATGTACTTGCGATACTCCTTGAGCGTGGTGGCGCCGATGCAGGAGATCTCGCCGCGCGACAAGGCGGGC
>DATNCU010000034.1:0-3821 GCA_035607145.1 Thermoanaerobaculia bacterium | reverse complement strand
CCACCTCGGTGCCGGCGGTGCGCAAGCTCTACGGCCTGCTCGCCGAAACCGGGCGCTTCGACGAGGCGATGGAGATGCTCGAGCTGTTGCGCAAGCTCGATCCCTCCGACCGCACCGGCGCCTCGCACCTGTGGGACAACGGCTGGGCGGAGTTCGAGCACAAGAACTACACGGCCGCCATCGCCTACTGGACGCAGCTCGAGCAGATCTACCCCAACGACCCCGAGACCCACCGCGGCCGCTACTGGAAGGGCCGCGCGCTCGAGGAGCTCGGCCAGAAGCACCGCGCGCACGAGATGTACCGCCAGGTGCTCGCCGACGCCGACACCGCCGACTTCTACGTGCGGCAGGCGGCGGCGCGCCTCGGCAAGGACGCGAGCGGCGAGCAGGTGGCCGAGCAGCAGCCGGGCAGCCGCTCCGAGACCTGGCCGAGCGAGCCGTCGATGCGGCGCGTGCTGGTGCTGTCGAACTTCGGCCTCGACTCGCTGGCGGGCGTCGAGCTCGCCGGCCTCGCCGAGCCGCACGGCGATCCCGAGCGCGCGCGCGATCTGCAGGCGCTCGAAGGCATCCTCACCGTGCGGCAGGGCGACGCGCGCAAGGGCGTGCAGCTCCTGCGCGCGGCCTTCCCCTCGCTGGGCGGGCCGTTCCAGGCGACGGTGCCGATGCCGGTGCTCGAGGCCTACTACCCGCTGCAGTTCGAGGACACCATCCGCAAGAACGCCGCGGCGCACGGGCTGCCGCCGGCGGTGGTCGCGGGCATCATCCGCCAGGAGAGCTCGTTCGACACCAAGGCGAAGAGCTGGGCCGGCGCCCGCGGGCTGATGCAGATGATGCCGGCGACGGCGAAGGAGTGGGCGCGGCGGCTCGGCCTGCCCGACTCGCCGGAGCAGCTCTACGACCCCAACTACAGCATCCGCATGGGAACGGCCTACTTTGCCAACGTGCTGGCGCGGATGGACGGCAACCTCGAGCTGGCGCTCGCCGGTTACAACGGCGGCCCGAACCGCATCCTGCGCAAGTGGCGCGAGGCGGGCGGGCGCGACGACGACCTCGACCTCTTCCTCGAGCGTCTCGACATCAGCGAGTCGCAGGCTTACGTCAAGCGCATCCTGGTGCTGTCCGACAGCTACCGGCAGCTCTACCCCGCGTACGCCCAGAAGCAGTCCAGCTAGCAGCTCCTGAAGGGCTCGCGACGCGCGTCGTCGACGGTCGATCAGTCGACCGCGGCCGCGCTGTGTCTGTTCAGGCTGTCTGCTCGGAGTGTCTGTCGGGGAGGCTCAGGGATTTGGGAGACGGAACGGTACGGGGGAGAGCCCTGAGGTAGCTGAAGAAGGGTGGTTCTGGCAGGGGATTGAATGGGAACTGCGGAAACGGCGATTGTGGCGAAGGCGGCTGGTGCTCCCCGTACCGTTCAGTTGTCTCCGGCCCGGCCCTCTGCAGGGTGCGTGCCAGGAGCCGGACGACAGACGCTGTCAGACGCCTCCGAGAGAAGCTCAAGCTTCAGAGTGATTTAGCTCGTGGGGCCTGGCAGCCGGCTGGATGTAATCCATGCAGCAAGGGTGTAAAAGCTACGCGCAGAATCGTGTAAGGCGGTGGTACCCGGCTTGCACTCGCGGCGGTCGCGACCCCTGGGGCACACACGGCTCGGGGGCTCAACGATGCGATTCGCCGCCATCCTCCGCCCCCTCGATCGCCTCCGCGGCCGCCCGTTGGCGCTGCTGGTGGCGGGCGCAGTCTTGATGCCGATGGTGGTCGTGGCGGCCCTCGCCGCGTACTTCTGGAGCACGGCCGGGCGGCTGGCCGACTATCGGCCGGCCGAGCCGTCGCGGCTCTACGCCGCGCCGCTGGTGCTGCGGGTCGGCGGTCCGGCCCATCGCGCGGCGCTGATCGCGGACCTCGAATCGCTCGGCTATCGGCGCACCGCCGAGAAGCCCGGGCGCGGCGAGATGCTGATCGTCGAGGGCCGCTTCGACGTCGGCTTGCGGCGCGAGGCGCTGGTGGAGGATCGACATCGCGTGGTCGCGGCGCGCAAGCTCGCCGTCACCGTCGACGGTGGGCGCGTGCGCGAGCTGCGGGCCGACGGTCGGGCGCTGAGTAGCGACGCCGCCGTCTCGTTCGGGCGGCCGCTGCTCTACACCTACTACGACGCCGAGCTTCGCGAGTGCCGGCCGGTCGAGCTCGACGAGCTGCCGCCGCACGTGGTCGGCGCCGTGCTGGCGGCCGAGGACGCCGGCTTCTTCCGGCACTCGGGCGTGGCGCCGACGGGCATCGTGCGTGCGGCCTGGGAGGACATCCGCGCCCGCGAGGTGCGGCAGGGCGGCAGCACGATCACCCAGCAGCTGGTGAAGAACCTCTTCGTCGGCAACCGCCGCACGCTGGGACGCAAGGTGCGCGAGGCGGTGCTGGCGATGCTGGTGGAGGCGCGCTTCGGCAAGGAGCAGGTGCTGGCGGCGTACCTCGACGAGATCTACTGGGGCAACGCCGGCGGCGCCAATCTGCACGGTATCGGCGCCGCGGCGCGCGGCTATTTCGGCAAGGAAGCGCGCGAGCTCACCCTCGCCGAGGCGGCGACGCTCGCCGGGATGATCCAGTCGCCGGCTGCCTACTCGCCGCTCGCCGACCCGGCGGCGTCCCGCGCACGCCGCGACTGGGTGCTGGCGCGCATGGCGGCGTTGCGGTTCGTACCCCGCGCGACCGCGGCCACGGCAATCGCGGAGCCACTGGTGACCCGCCCCCTGCCGCTCGCCGGCCGGCGGGCGCCCTGGTTCGCGGTGGCGATGGCGGCCGAGGCGCGCCGGCGCTTCGACCTCGAGCGGCTGGGCGGCACCGGGCACCGGCTGCTGTCGACGCTCTCCTCCACCGATCAGGCGATCGCCGAGCAGGAAGTGCGGCGCGGGCTGCTGCAGCTCGAGCGCACGCTGCAGACCGGGGGCACCGGTTCGCTCGAGGGCTCGCTGGTTTCGCTCGAGCCGGAAACCGGCCGCATCCGCGCCTGGGTCGGCGGACGCGACTGGCGGCATAGCGAGTTCGACCGCGTGGCGCAGGCGCGCCGGCAGGCGGGCAGCGCCTTCAAGCCGATCGTCTACGCCGCCGCGCTCGCCGACGGCCGGCTCACGCCGTGGGAGATGCTGCGCGACTCGCCGGTGATGGTGAGCAACGGCGGCAACGAGTGGCGGCCGCGCAACAGCGACGGCGCCTTCCACGGCGACGTGACGGCGACGCAGGCGCTGGAGCTGAGCCTCAACGTGCCGGCGGTGCGCGTCGCCGTGCGCGCCGGGCTGCCACGCGTCGCCGAGCTCGGCCACGCGATGGGCATCGACTCGCCGCTGCCCGAGGTGCCGTCGCTGGCGCTGGGCACCTGCGAAGTGACGGCGCTCGAGCTGGCAACCGCTTACGCCACGCTCGCCGGCGACGGGCGGCGGCCGGGCACGTGGGGCCTCGAGGCGGTCGTCGGCGCCGACGGCGAGACGCTGGTGGGCGAGGCGCCTCCGACCGCGGAGCGCGTGCTCGCCGCCGACAGCGCCTACGAGGTGACCGCCATGCTGCGCGGCGTGCTCGACCGCGGCACCGGCTGGGAAGCGCGAGGCTACGGCGTGCGCGGCCCGCTCGCCGGCAAGACCGGCACTACCGATGACCGCCGCGACAGCTGGTTCGCCGGCTACTCGGCCGACCGCGTCACCGTCGTTTGGGTGGGCTACGACGACAACCAGGCGACCCGGCTTTCCGGCAGCAGTGCCGCATTGCCCCTGTGGAGCCGCTTCGTGGCGCGCGCCGAGCCGGCGGGCGGCTGGGCACCACTGCTGCCGCCGCCGGGCTTCGTC
>DATNCU010000028.1:0-2840 GCA_035607145.1 Thermoanaerobaculia bacterium | reverse complement strand
GCGACGACGCGCTCGCGGCGCTGCGCGCTCTCGGGTACGCCGCTGGCGGCGAGGAGCCGTCACGCGCGTCAAGCGGTAGCCGCGACGCGAGCGAGAACGCCGCGACCTCGGGATTGAGCGCCTCCACGCGCACCGCCGCCTCGTTCGACAACGAAGGGCTCATCCTCCGCACCGAGAGCCGCGAGGACGAGGCACGGAACGCCTTCGAGGCGGCGCTGCTGCTCTCCCCCGCCGACGCCTCGGCCGCGTGGAACCTCTCCGAGCTGCTCCGCGACCAGCCGGCCGAGCGCGACCGCGCCGACAGTCTGCTGCTCCAAGCGATCGCCGCCGGCCTCCCGGATCCCGCCGACGCCCTGGCGAGCCGAGTCCTTCACTACGCCGCCGCTGGCGCGCGCGACCGGGCCCAGACTCTCCTCGCCAAAGGCCTCGAGCGCATGCCGCGCGAGCCGCGCCTGTGGCTCCTCGCCGGCCGCCTGCTGCTCGAGCGCGAGCAGTGCAGGCCGGCGCTCGCCGACTTCGAGCGCGCCACCGTCCTCGCCCCCGAACGCGCCGAGGCGCACGCCGCCGTCGGCGTGGCGCGCCTCTGCCTGGGCGACAACGCCGCCGCCGCCGAGGCGTTCCGCCGCTCGCTCGCCCTCGACCCGAACCAGCCGCAGCTGCGCCGGCAGCTCGACGAGCTGGGCGGCTGAGCCGGCCGTTATAGAGTCGAGCGGTCCGCATAGCCCTTCCATGAAAATGTCCGCGGGGCCGCCGGCCCTTCGCGAGGAGGATGCACCCATGACGCGTTCCAAGCCGCTCTCGCCGCTCCACGTCCTGCTGCTCGCCGCGCTGCTCGTCTTGCCGGCGGCCCTCGCCGCGCAGACCACCGGCGGCATTACCGGTACGGTGAGCGACGCCAACGGCGGTGCGCTGCCAGGCGTGACCGTGGACGCGACGAGCCCGGCGCTCCAGGGCAGCCGCACGGCGGTCACCGACGGCGACGGCGTCTATCACCTCGTCTTCTTGCCCCCGGGCAGCTACCACGTCACCTTCAAGCTCGACGGCTTCAACGACCAGGAGGCCGACGTGCCGGTGAGCCTCGGCCGCGACACCTCGGTGGATGCGACGCTGCGGCCGGTCGCTACCGAGGCGATCACCGTCGTCGCCTCGGCGCCGGTGATCGACACCACGACGACCACCCTGGGCTCCAACCTCGGTGCGAAGCAGATCGAGACGATCCCCACCGCTCGCAATTACGCGGCGGTGGTGCAGGTAGTCCCCGGCGCCTCCACCGACGCCAACGCCGACAACAAGGACCAGTCCTCGATCACCGTCTACGGTTCGAGCGGCGCCGAGAACGTCTACTACATCGACGGCGTCAACACCACCGGCGCCGAGTACGGCTTCCAGGGCAAGGAGCTCAACTTCGAGTTCATCCAGGCGCTCGACGTCAAGACCGGCGGCTACGAGGCCGAGTTCGGGCGCTCCACCGGCGGCATCATCAACGTCATCACCAAGTCGGGCGGCAACGAGCTGCACGGCGACGTCTTCGCGTACCACGACGACGACTCCCTCCAGCAGAGCGCCAAGGAGATCGTCTCCACCGGCGGCACCTCCGCCGGCTTCACCCGCAAGGACTACGGCCTGGACCTCGGCGGCTTCTTCGTCAAGGACAAGCTGTGGTTCTTCGCCGCCTACGACCGGGTGAAGAACACCACCGACAGCACCCTGCCCGCGGGCCCGCTCGCCGGCCAGGTGGTCGAGTCCACCAGCGACCGCGACCTCGGCGCCGGCAAGCTCACCTGGCGGCTCAACGACCGACACAGCCTGATCGGCACCTTCTTCCAGGACCCGCGCGACGACGCCGGCGCCATCAACGACGCCCAGCACTCGCTCAACGGCGACCCGCTCACCTACGAGGGCGTGCGCAGCTTCGGCGGCGAGGACTACTCGCTGCGCTACGAGGGGCTCTTCGGAGGCAACTGGCTGGCCACCGCGCAGGCCTCGCGCCACCAGGAGGAGAACTCGGTGGGGCCGGCGACCGGCGCCGGCGACGTCGTCCAGCTCCGCTCCGTCGACGACGACTTCTTCCAGACCGGCGGCTTCGGGCTGCTGCAGGCGAAGGAGTTCCAGCGCGACTTCGAGGGCGTCTCGCTTACCCGCTACCTCCCCGGCCACGAGATCAAGGGCGGCTTCGAGTACGAGGAGGAGGAGGCCACCGTGCTGCGCCGCTACTCCGGCGGCCAGCAGGTCGATGTCTTCACCACCGACGCGGGGCCGGTCTACAGCCACTTCTACTGGACGACGCCCAACGCCACCATCGCCAACGCGCCGGTGAGCGCCCTCGTCGCCTCACCGAAGCACGAGGTGACGACGCTCTACCTGCAGGACCGCTGGACCGTCACCGACGCGCTCACCCTGAGCCTCGGCGTGCGCTGGGACCGCCAGGAGATCTTCGACGCCGCGGGCACCAAGCAGATCGACCTCGACAAGGACTACGCGCCGCGGCTGGGCTTCATCTGGTCGCCGGCGGGAGAGACGTCGCAGCGCGTCTACGGCTCCTGGGGCCGCTACTACGAGCAGTTGTCGATGGACCTCGTCATCCGTTCGTTCAGCTTCGAGCGCCAGGCGCGCATCTTCAACTTCTCGCCCACCGGCACGGCCCCCGACGCCGCGGCCGAGGCGGCGCTCGAGCAGGACTCGCAGATCTTCGGCGGCTTCACCGAGCCTTCCGACCCCGACCTCGAGAACCAGTACATCAACGAGTACATCCTCGGTTACGACCGCGAGGTCGCGCGCGAGCTGGTGGTGGGGATCAAGGGCATCTACCGCGACTACGGGCAGGTGATCGAGGACTTCCT
>DATNCU010000007.1:0-5073 GCA_035607145.1 Thermoanaerobaculia bacterium | reverse complement strand
AGCGTCGAGCGGATCTGCCGGCCCACCAGCGTCACCGCCGCGCAAGGGCCGAGCAAGCGCGGGCGGCCGAGATCGGAAAGGTCCGCCGCGAGCGCTTGCAGCCGCGCTTCGTCGACCGGCCCCGGCTCGGCGTCGAAGGAGACGGTGACGTTCGCCTCCGCCGTGGAGACGAGGTCGACCGAGAGCGCATGCCGCGAGATGCGCGCGAACACCTCGGCGAGGAAGCCGACCCGCTGCCACATCCCCGCCGTCTCGAGGGACAGCAGCATGACGCGCGAGCGGTAGGAGACGGCCTTGACGCGCGGCGTGGCCCCGCCACCCTGCGCGCTCACCTCGGTACCTTCGATCTCCAGTACCGCGGCGTCGCGGAAGCGCAGCGGGATGCCTCCGCGGCGCAACGGACCGATGGCACGCGGATGGAAACCGCGCGCGCCGGTAGTCAGCAGCTCCACCGCTTCTTCGTAGGCGAGCGAGCGCAACAGCCGCGCCGACGGCACCACCTGCGGATCGGCGGTGAACAACCCCGGGGACGCCCCCCACGCCTCGCAGCGCAACGCCGAGAGCTGCGCCGCCAGACACGCCGCGGCGCGGTCGGCGCCGCCTTCCACCAGGACCGGGCCGTCATCAGCGGAGCCGCGCGCCGCACCGCCGGCGGTGACGACAACCGGCGACAGCGCCGCCAGCCGCTCGCCGAGATCGGGCGGTGCCTGCTCCGACAGGTCGGCGGCGAGGAGGCGCCGCTCGGCATCGCCGTCGAGACCGATGCCACCGCTCTCAGCGGCGGTGAGCAGCTCGCGCGAATCCAGTGCCGCTGCCTCGAGCCCGCTGCGCCGCAACCACGCCGCCAGCAACGGCACCGGCAATGCGCCGGCCATCGCCCCGATGCGCGCCCGCGCGCGCGGCCCCGCCTCGCCCAGCAAGTGCGCCCCCGCGAGCAGCCGCCCGAGCTCGCCCAGCAGCTCCTGCATCCCATCGGGCGGCGGCTCGTCGAGCGCCACGCCAAGCCGCTCCAGGCGCGCCGCGAGATCGCGCAGCACCGCCTCATGCCCGCCCTCGCCAAGCGCCGCGAGCAGCGCCTCGATCTCGAGCCCCGGCAGCGACGCACACACCACCATCACCCGCTCGCCCCGCTCCCGCGCCGCCTGCACTGCTGCCAACAACCGCGGCCAATGCTCCGCCTCGGCAAGCACCTCGCCCGCCACCCGCACAACCAGCCAAGGCGCCCCGTTGCCGGTCATCGCCGGCGAAGGATACGCGTTCGGCGCGTTCTCAGACCGATGGCGCCACCGCACCCGTCGTCACTCGGACTTCAGCACCTCCGCCGGGGCCCGTGCGATCACGCGGTGCGAGGCTAACCAGCTTGCCGCGGCTGCCATCGCTGCGAGGAGCAGCGGCACGCCGAGGAACGACACCGGGTCGAGGGTCGGGAGACCGAACAGCAGACTGCCGAGGACCCGGGCGAGCGCGGCGGCGATCGCGATGCCGACCGCCGCTCCCGCCGCCACGACGACCCACGATCTCGCCGCCGCCACGCGGAGCAGCGCGAGGTGGGAGGCGCCGAGCGCCGCGCGGATGCCGATCTCGCGGCGCCGCTGGGTGATCGCGAAGGCGGTCATGCCGTAGATGCCGATCGCGGCGAGCAGCAGGCCGAGGACGCCGGAGCCGCCGCCGAGCGACGCCGCCAGACGCTGCGGCAGCAGGCCCACCGCCGCCCGCTCCGGCAACGACGCGGCGCCGACGAGCGGCAGGGCGGGATCCATCTCGCGCAGCAGCGAGCGGATCGAAGGGAGCGAGCTGGTGCCCGGCGCGCTGCGCACGAGCAGCGTCAGCTCCGGCGTGTAGTGCTGCGCCAGCGTCACGTAGATGAACGCGCGCGGGTCCTCGCCCAGCGAGCGGTACTTGCCGTCGCGCGCCACGCCGACGACCAGCAGCGAGTGGGGCTCACCGTCGCCGTTCTCGTCCTGGACGAGCGTCTTGCCGATGGGGTCCTGCGACCCCCAGGCCCGCCGCGCCAGAGTCTCGTTGACGATGGCGACCAGCGGCGCGCCGGTGCGGTCGGCGTCGGTGAACGATCGCCCGCGCACGACCGGCACTCGCAGCGTCGAGAAGTAGGACGGCGAAACGACGTTCCAGTCGACCTCGAGCGAAGGCGCGTCGGCGGCGGCGCCGGGGACTCGCAAGGCGCCCATTCCCATCCCTGAGCCTCCCAGCGGCACGACGCGCGTCCAGGCCGCCGCGCGCACCGCTGGCAGATGCGCCGACCGTTCCAGCAGTTGCTCCGCGAAGGCCGGGCCGCTCTCCGCGGTGTAGCCGGCGAGCCGCAGGTCGAGCTCCGCAAGCTCCACGCCGGCCGCCTCGAAGCCCGGGTCGACGTCGCGAGCGCGCGAGAGGCCGCGCGCGAGGAGGAGGCCGCTGACCGCGAGCAGCACCGACATCGCGACCTGCGCCAGCACGAAACCCTGCAGCAGCCGCCCGTGCGAGCGGGCCGGCGACGAGGACTGCGCCCGCAACGCCCGCGCCGGATCGGTGCGCACCGCCCGCAATGCCGGCACCAAGCCGGCCGCGAGAGCCGCCAAGAACGTGAAGCCGAGGGAGAAGGCCACCACCCGCGCGTCGACGCGGACGTCGAGCGCGAGCCGCAACGGCAGCACCGGCTGAAGTCGGGCGAGGACGCGAGTCATCGCAAAGGCGCCGAGCAGGCCACCCGCGGCCCCGGCCGAGGCCAGCAACAGACTTTCGGCGAGCAGCTGGCTCACGATCCGTACGCGACTGCCGCCCATCGCCAGTCGCACCGCCACCTCTCGCGAGCGCTCCAGCCCGCGGGCGAGCAGCATCCCCGCGACGTTGCTGCAGGCGACCAGCAGCACGACGAGGACGAGCGCCGCGAGCAGGCCGACGAAGCCGCCGACCAGCCCGTGCAGCGCGCCGGGCAGGCGGTGCGAGCGGGTGACGACGAGCCCTTGCCCGGCGAGCTCCGTCGGGTAGGCACGCGCAAGCTCCTCGCCGAAGAGCCGCATGGCCGCCTGCGCCTGCTCCACCGTCACTCCCGGCCGCAGCCTGCCGATCCCGACCAGCCACGCGCCCCGGCGGTCGCTCAGGCTGTCGGCCGACCTTCCCTCGAGAACGTGGGCGATGGCGGCGGGGACCCAGAGGTCGACCGCCACGACCGAGCTGCCCTCGAAGCCCGGCGGCGCCACGCCGACGACGGTGAACGGCCTGCCGTTGAGGCGAACGACGCGGCCCAGCACTTGCGGCTCGGCGGCGAAGCGCTCGCGCCAGAGCGCGTGGCCGATCACCGTCACCATCTCGGCGGCGCCGGGGCGGTCCTCCTCCGGCAGGAACGCCCGGCCGAGCGCCATCGACGTTCCGAGCACCTCGAAGTAGTTCCCCGACACCACGCCGCCATGTACTCGCACCGCGCCGCCGCCGACCGCGAGGCCGAGCGGGCTCGGCTCCACGTCGTAGGCCGCGAGCCCGGTGAAGACCTGATTGCGGTCGCGTAGGTCGACGAAAGTGGGATAGGAGAAGGTGTCGAACCCGCCGCCGCGGTCGGACCGCCCCACGTCGACGAGGCGCTCGGGCTCGACGATGCCGGGCCGCGGCCGCAGCAGCAGCGCATCGGCCAGGCTGAAGACGGCGGCGTTACCGGCAATGGCGAGGGCGATCGAGACTCCTGCGGTGAGCGTGAACAGTGGCCGGCGCCGCAGGCCGCGCGCGGCCTGACGCAAGGCGTGTGGGAAACCCATACAGCATCAACGGCTGCGCCGACTCGCGGTTAACAGCCGCACCACGGCGCGGCGCGCGCGGCCGACCGGTTGCGGGACACCAGCTCCTCCGCGCCACGGCCGGCGCGCGAGTCCGGGCGCTAGACGGGCAGCCCGCGCGCGCGCAGCCGGGCGCGGTACCGCCTCGACAGCGGCAGCCGCGTGCCGTCGGAGAGCACCACCGTGGGCTCGTCGCCGACACCGGGGTGGATCTCGCGCACGCGGCGGAGATTGACGATGGCGCCGCGGTGGATGCGCAGGAACTGCGCCGGGTCGAGACGGCGCTCGAGGGCCGACAGCGCCTCGCGGTGGAGATACCGTGCGCCCTTGGCGTGCAGCCGTACGTACTTGTCGACCGCCTCGATCCAGTCGATCTCCTGCGTCGGCACGAGCAGCGTGCGGCCGTCCTTCTTGACCGCCACGCGTTCGGCGAGGACCGCGGGCGGCGTGCCTTCGCTCGGTGCCGCCGCCGTCACCACCGGCTGCGGCGCCCGCCTCTCCGCCAGCGCGCCCTCGAGCCGCATCACCAGGTCGCCCAGTCGCGCCAGCGCCTTGCCCGGCTCGGCGGCGCGCGTGCGCACCCGCGCCACGGCGCGGTCGAGCCGCTCGCGGTCGAAGGGCTTGAGCAGGTAGTCGACCGCCTCGACCTCGAAGGCCTCGACGGCGTGGTCGCCGTAGGCGGTTACGAACACGACGTGCGGCGCCGGTCCCGGCCCGAGGCCATGCACGACGTCGAAGCCGGTCTTGCCCGGCATCCGCACGTCGAGGAAGACGAGGTCGGGCAACAGCCGCTCGATGTCGGCGAGCGCCGCGTCACCGTCGGCACACTCCCCCACCAGCTCGACGTCGCTATGACGCTGCAGCAGTGTGCGCAGCTTCTGGCGCGCCAGCCGTTCGTCGTCGACGATCAGCGTCCGCATCTTCATGGGCGTCTCTCCACGGCAGCTCCAGGGTGACCACGGCGCCGCCCGCGGCGAGCGGCTCGAGGCGCAGCAGGTAGTCCTCGCCGTAGAGCTGGGCGAGGCGGTCGCGAGTGTTGGCGAGGCCGACGTGCAACCGCGCCGAGGCTTCGTCACCGGCGATCGGCATCGGCCCGTCGTTGGCGATGGTGAGGCGCAGACGCCCGTCCAGGCGCGACGCCGCGAGCCCGAGACGGCCGCCGCCGGCGGTGCGGTCGATGCCGTGGCGCAGCGCGTTCTCCACCAGCGGCTGCAGCACCAGGCTCGGCACCCGCGCCCGCCGCGTCTCCGGCTCGACGGCGAGCTCGACCACCAGCCGGTCCTCGAAGCGGATGCGCTGGATCTCGAGA
>DATNCU010000739.1:0-2804 GCA_035607145.1 Thermoanaerobaculia bacterium | reverse complement strand
GGCGTCGAGGGAGTGCCCGGCCCGCGCGGCAAGCTGGCGGTCGACGTCACCAGGAAGCCGCTCATCAAGCTCGTCTGGTACGGCCTCTACGTGGTGCTCGCCGGCGGCCTGCTGTCCACCGCGCACCGGCTGCGCGACGCGCTCATCCTGGAGCGGGTCAAGGCGTAGGGCGGGCTCCGCGCCCGCCATCCGTTTCCGCTAGATCCCCGCCGCCAGGCGATCCGCCAGCACCTTCGGCAGCCCCGCCTTGACGATCCGCTCCTGAGCCTTCGGGATCGGATAGTCGACGCGGTGCCAGCGCACCACCTTCTTGTCGCTGTCGTAGGTCATGTACGAGGCGCGCGGGTCGCGGTCGCGCGGCTGGCCGATGGAGCCGGGGTTGAGCAGGTACTGGAAGCCCGGCTCGATGCGGATGGTGCCGGTCTCGCCACGCAGGAGAGCCACCTCGATGCCGCCCGGGTGGCGCACGAAGAGCGACGGGATGTGGGTGTGGCCGAAGAAGGTCACCGGCGCGTGGTGGGCGGTGAAGATCTGGTAGGCGTCGAAGTCGGAGAAGACGTAGGCGTCTTCGTCGAGCGGGCTGCCGTGGCAGATCGCCACGTCGTCGCCGACGTCGAGGGGACCCTGCGGCAGCTCGCGCACGGCGCGCAGGTTGGCGGCGGTGAGCCGCTCGGCCGTCCAGCGCGCCGCCTGCAGGGCGGCGGGGTTGAAGTTGGCGCCGTCCTCGACGCCGGCCACCACCTTGTCGTGGTTGCCGCGCACCTGCAGGATCTCGCCAGGGAGCCCGCGCACCGCCTCCACCACCTGGTTGGGGCCGGCGCCGTAGCCGACGAGGTCGCCGAGCACCAGGCTGCGCTCGAAACGCTTGCGGCGGAGCTTGCGC
Organism: Thermoanaerobaculia bacterium; assembly: GCA_035607145.1. Taxonomy (GTDB): domain Bacteria; phylum Acidobacteriota; class Thermoanaerobaculia; order Multivoradales; family JAIOJS01; genus DASYQD01. The sequence continues at coordinate 1,921 of DATNCU010000739.1, read as the reverse complement.
AGCACGGCGTCGAAAGCGTCGCAGTTGCCGTGCATGTCGGAGACGATCAGGTAGCGCAAACCGCGGCTCACCCTTCTCCGGCGCCGCCCGGCGAAGAGCCATGGGCGCCCACCGGTCCACCGCTCAACGAGCCCACCCGCTGCAACCAGAGCGCCACGCGGGCCGCCACCTCCTCCGGCGTCTCCTGCGCGCCCACGTCGACGCGGTGGTCGGCCTCGCCGTAGGCCGGCAGCCGCGCGCGATAGAGGGCCAGCGCCTCGACTTCGTTGCGGAAGAGGGGACGGTCCTGCTTGCCTAGCGCACCGATGCGGCTGATTATCGTAGCAAAGGCGGGGTTGAGCCAGACGCTCACCCCGGCGCCGCGCACCAGCGTCAGGTTGCGCTCGAAGGTGAAGGTGCCACCGCCGGTGGCGATCACCGCCGGGTCGGGCTCGGCCAATACCCGTTGCAAGGCTTCGTGCTCGAGCTCGCGGAAGGCGGGCTCGCCGAGACGGGCGAAGACCTCGCGCACCGTCATCGCGGCGCGCGCTTCCACCTCGGCGTCGAGGTCGACGAAGGGCCAGCCGAGCGCGGCGCCGAGGGCGCGCCCCACCGTGGTCTTGCCGCTGCCCATGAAGCCGGTGAGGAAGACGCGCAGTCCGGGCTCCGGGGGTGGCCGCGCTCAGGCGGCCGCGACGGCGGCGAGCAGGGTGCGGCAGCGCGCGGCGATGTCACCGCGCGAAACGGGAGATACCAGCGCGGCGATGTCGCCGCGCGAGAGGGGAGATACCAGGGCGGCGACGTCGCCGCGGCACACCGCGGAGAGCACGGCGACGGCGTCGGCGCCCGCGGCGAGCACCGCACCGAGGTTGGTCTCGTCGATGCCGCCGATGGCGATCAGCGGTTTGTCGGTGAGGTGGCGCGCCGCGCGCACGCCTTCGAGGCCAACGGCGGGGTCAGGCGCGCGCTTGCCGGTGGTGGGAAACACGGGACCGATCGCCACCACGTCGACCGCCTCGTCGGCTGCGGCCGCGGCAGTCTGCGCTTCATCGTGTGTCGAGGCGCCGATGAGGATCGAGGTCGAGAGCAGCGAACGCGCCGCGCCGGGTGGCAGGTCGGCCTGGCCGAGGTGGACGCCGCCCACCGGCAGAAGCGCCGCTACGTCGACGCGGTCGTCAATCCAGAGCGTGGCGCCACTCTCCTCGACGGCGCGACAGCAGGCCTCGGCGAGCGACAGCGCCATCGCACCGCTCGCACTCTTCGCGCGCAGCTGAATCCACCTCACGCCGGCGTCGGCCATCGCCGCCACCGCGCCGGGCAGCGCGCGCTCGCCGAGCACATCGAGGTCGGCGATGGCGTAGAGCCGCGGCACCGCGAAGGAGCGCGCGGCGACGCGCGCCGCCGGCACCGCCGCCGCCCTCACCTCAGCCGACCCCCTGCAACACTCCTTGCCGTCGCTCGAGGAAGGCGGGCAGGAAGCGGGTGGTGAGGCGGCCGGCGATGAACTCGGGGTCCTGCAGGATCTGCTTGTGGAGCGGGATCGAGGTCTTGATCCCTTCGACGACGAAGAAGTCGAGGGCGCGCAGCATGCGCGCGCGCGCCTCCTCGCGGTTGCTGCCGTGAGTGATCACCTTCGCCACCAGCGAGTCGTAGTGCGGCGGCACCACGTAGTCCTCGTAGCCGTGGGTGTCGACGCGCACGCCGGGGCCGCCGGGGAGGTGGAAGGTGGTGAGCTTGCCGGGCGAGGGGCGGAAGTTGTCGGGGTCCTCGGCGTTGACGCGGCACTCGATGGCGTGGCCGCGCGCCTTGAGGCCGCTGGGCACGCCGAGCGGCTCGCCCGCCGCCACCCTGAGCTGCAGCTTCACCAGGTCGACACCGGAGACCATCTCGGTCACCGGGTGCTCGACCTGGATGCGGGTGTTCATCTCCATGAAGTAGAAGC
>DATNCU010000737.1:0-2111 GCA_035607145.1 Thermoanaerobaculia bacterium | reverse complement strand
CGGATCGAGCCCCGCGGTGGGCTCGTCGAGGAAGACCACCTCGGGGTCGTTCACCAGCGCCAGCGCGAGCGCCAGCCGCTGCGCCTGACCGCCGGAGAGAGTGATGTGGTACGAGTCGGCCTTGTCCTCGAGCTGCACCAGCTCGAGCAACTCGTCGGTGGGCCGCCGCCGCGGGTAGTAGCTGCCGAAGAGGTCGAGTGCTTCGCGCGGAGTGATCTTGTTGTAGAGGCTCGTCGCCTGCAGCTGCACGCCGATGCGGGCGCGGATCTCGGCGTCGTCGCGCCCCCAGCGCAGGCCGCACACCTCGATCTCGCCGCCGTCGGGGCGGGTGAGCCCCTCGATCATCTCGAGCGTCGTCGTCTTGCCGGCGCCGTTGGGGCCGAGCAGCCCGAAGACCTCGCCGCGCGGCACGTCGAGGTCGACGCCGGCGACGGCGAGCACCTTGGGGAACTGCTTGCGCAGGCTGCGGACGACGACTTGACCGGCCACGGTGGCGTGGAGATTACACGCCGCCGGCTCCCGGAGCCACCGGCGCCAAGTCGTCGCCGAGCGGCCGGCCGCCCGCCACGACGCGATCGAGGATCATGATCTTCTGCCAAATCTTTCGCGACAGGCCGGAGGTCAGCGTCTCGAGCTGGTCCACCGCCGCCATCGTCGGCGGATCCTGAAAGCGCTGGACGTAGAGCGCCCCCACCTTGCTGATCACCGCCAGCAGCTCGCTGCAATAGTCGAGCTAGCGGGTCAGCTCGAAGGGGCTGGTGAGCCGGCGCGGCGACGCGGCGGTGTCGGCGCCGGGGATCGCCAGCCGGCCGGGATCCTTCGTCAGCTGATGCATGTCGATGATGTGCGCCATCGAGCGCAGCGTGTGAAGGGCCTGCAACGCGCGCCGGCGCTTGAGGCGTCGCTCCCAGGTGATCAAGAAGAAGATGCCGATGCCGACGAAGACGACGTCGTTGACCAGTGCCTCGAGGCCCTGGAAGACGTCGGAGAGGTTGGCGAAGGCGCCTTGCACGCGCAGGCTGGCCAGGGCACCGACCAGCGCGGCGAGCAGCACCACCAGGGCGAGAGCCACGCCGGCCCGCAGCCAGCGGTTGGGACGGGCAAGCCACACCGAAAGGGACGCCGCTTCGCGGCTGACGGCGAGCAGGTCGTCCGCCACCCGCGATAGCCCCGACTCCGCGAAGCGCTCGCTGATGCGATCGCGCAACGCCGCGGCGGTGTCGACGATCTTGCCGGCGTCGAGATCGCGGTACATCACTCTGACCACCTGAGGCACCACGCATCCTATGCAACTCGGCTTGACACCGCCGCTCGCGCTGACAAGAATTGAACGAAGGTTCAAATCGTGGCCGAGCCGATCACCGCAGTGCCCGAAACGCCCCCGGAGGACCCCGGGGAGGAAAGGCAGCGACGCCCACGCAACGTCGTCGGCAAGCCGTTTCGCCGCGTCGACGGCCGCGCCAAGGTCACTGGCCAGACGCGGTTCGCCGACGACCTCGCCTTCCCGCGCATGGTCTTCCTCAAGCTCGTGCGCAGCACGGTGCCGCACGCGCGCATCGTGCGCATCGACACCGCAGCCGCGGCCGCGATGCCGGGCGTGCTCGGCTTCCTCACCGGCGCTGACATGCCGGAGACCTTCGGCATCCTGCCGGTGTCGCAGGACGAGCACGCGCTGTGCCCCGACCGCGTGCGCTTCGTCGGCGACCCGGTGGCAGCGGTGGCGGCGGTCACCGAGGACCAGGCAACGGCGGCCGCACTCGCGGTTGAGGTCGAGTACGAGCTGCTGCCCACGATCGGCTCGATCGAGGAGGCTCTCGCCACTCCCGAGCCGCGCCTCCACGAGTACGGCGACCACGGCAACGTCCACAAGCAGGTGTCGTTGCAGTTCGGCGACGTCGAAGCGGGCTTCGCCGAGGCGGACCTCGTGCTCGAGGACACCTTCTTCTACGAGGGCAACACTCACCTGCCGATGGAGCAGCACGCGACGGTGGCGGTGCCCGAGGACGACGACCGGGTGACGGTCTACTCGTCCACCCAGACGCCGCACTACCTCCACCGGGCGCTCGCCAAGGTGCTGGAGATCCCGGCGTCGCGCATCCGCGTCGTGGGCT
>DATNCU010000727.1:0-6845 GCA_035607145.1 Thermoanaerobaculia bacterium | reverse complement strand
CGCCCACGCGCACCCGGGTGTTTCAAAGCCCCGTCCGGCTCACCCCACCTTCCGCAGCGCGATCGGCGCCAGCACGTCGCGGTCGATCTCCGTCGCTACCGACTGGCGCAGCAGCGTGATCGACACCACCAGCCGGTAGCGTCCCTTGTCGCGCAGCACCACGCCGCGGTAGCCGCGCAGCGCGCCGGCGAGGATCTCCACCTCGTCGCCGGGTGCGATGTAGGGGTGCGGCACCAGCGGCTCGCCGGTCATCTGCAGCAGCCAGAGCGAGCGCAGCTCGCGGGCGAGCTCGCCCGGCGCCGGGGCCGGGATGAGCTTGGCGACGACGTTGCTGCGCAGCGCGAGCAGCCGGTCCTGCAAGTCGCCGTGGAAGAAGACGTAGCCGGGAAACAGCGGCAGGTGCGAGGTGCGCCAGCGGTCGCCGGCGCGCAGCCGGTGCTCGCGCTGAGGCAGGTAGTAGGGCACCTCGCAGTGCAGCAAGTGGCGAGCGAGCGCCTTCTCCTGCCGCGAGCGGGTGTGGGCCACCCACCAGCGGTCGGGCTGGCGCGCCGCGCCGCCGACGAGCGCCGGCCGGGGCGGCCGGTGGAGGGCTGCCGAGGCGCGGACCGTGACCGGGTCGACGGTGTCGCCGCCGGGCTCGCCGAAGAGGTTCGCTGGCCAGATCTCGGGTTCGCGCTTGAGTAGGGGCACTTCGCTCGGCTCGCTTCTTCCGCCCGTCCCCGCAGTCGATCGGAGCTGGCCCAGATTGTAGCAGCCGACGCCGGGCCGCCGACGCCCAACCGGCTGAGCTTTCAGCGGTTTGCAACGGCTCCAGCGACAACCAGTCGGCGCCGGCCGGCATTCCCCGCCGCAGCCGCCGAGCGCTAGAGGTAACCCTCAGCGGCGAGGTGGCGCAGCACCGCCTCGGCGGCCTCGAGCGGGCTGGCGCTGCCGGCGTCGACGACCACCTCGGCGTCCGCCGGCTCCTCGTAGGGGTCGGAGACGCCGGTGAAGGCGGGGATCAGCCCCGCCCGCGCCCTGGCGTAGAGCCCTTTGGCGTCGCGCTGCTCGCAGACTTCGAGCGACGTCGCCACGTGCACCAGCACGAAGCCGCCGAGCGGCGCGATCAGCTCGCGCACCTCCTTGCGCACCGCGTCGTAGGGCGCGATCGGGGCGCAGAGGGCGATACCGCCGTTCTTGGTGATCTCCGAGGCGACGAAGCCGATGCGGCGGACGTTGAGGTCGCGGTGCTCCTTGGAGAAGCCGAGCTCGGAGGAGAGGTGCTTGCGCACGAGGTCGCCGTCGAGCAGGGTCACCGGGCGGCCGCCGGTCTCGAGCAGCTTGACCTGCAGCACGCGGGCAATGGTGGACTTGCCGGCGCCCGACAGGCCGGTGAAGAAGATCGTGAAGCCGCCTTCGGCGCGCGCGGGGTGGGTGCGGCGCAGCTCGGCCGCCACCTCGGGGAAGGTGAACCACTCCGGGATCTCGGCGCCGTCGGCGAGGCGGCGGCGCAGCTGCGTGCCCGACAGCTGCAGCGTGCGCGCGCCCGCCGGCACCTCGTCCTCAGGGCGGTAGTGGTCCTCGTCGGCGAGGTAGACCATCTCGCGGAAGGGCACCATCTCGATGCCGACCTCGGCGGCGTGCTTCGCCACCAGCTCCTGTGCGTCGTAGGGGCCGTAGAACGGCCGGCCCTGGGAGTCGGCGCCAGGCCCCGCATGGTCGCGGCCGACGATGAAGTGGCTGCAGCCGAAGTTCCGGCGCACGATGGCGTGCAGCAGCGCCTCGCGCGGCCCCGCCATGCGCATGGCGAGGGGCAGCAGGGCGAGACGCGCGAGCCCGTGCGGGTAGCGACCGAGCAGCGCCTGATAGCAGCGGACGCGGGTGTAGTGGTCGAGGTCGCCGGGCCGAGTCATCCCCACCGCAGGGTGAATGAGCAGGTGGGCGTCGCGCTCGCTGGCCGCGCGCTGCGTCAGCTCGAAGTGGGCGCGGTGCATCGGGTTGCGGGTCTGGAAGGCGACGACCCGCGTCCAGCCCAGCTGAGCGAAGGCCGCGCGCGTCTGCGCCGGCGTCTCGCGCAGCTCGACGAAGTCGTAGTGCGGCGGCAGCTGCAGCGCCTCCACGGCGCCGCCGAGCGCGACGTTGTTGGTGCGGTGGAGGAGGTGGGCGACGCCGGGGTGCGTGGGGTCGAGCGTGCCGTAGACCGCCTCGGCCTCGCGCTCGCGGTCGTGCTCCCACCCCTCCTCGACGGCGAGCACGGCGAGCGGCAGGCCCTCGGGGTCGCGCAACACCAGCGAGCCGGCGCGCGTCGCCGCCTCCGCCACCGCGGCGGTGACGTCGAGGGTCACCGGAATGGGCCATAGCTCGCCGCCGCCCCCGTCGGCGCGGCTCGGAAGCCGCATCGTCGCCGCGACCGACTCGGCGGCGGCGCGTCCCTGGAAGCCGGAGAGCGGCGCGAAGGCGCCGGTCGCCAGCATCTCCAGGTCGCAGAGCTGGCGCGGCGTCAGCTCCCACGACGGCAGGTCGCGCAGCTGCGCGCGCAGCTCAGCTGCGCGCTGCGGTGTACACAACAGGTCGCCAGCGCCCGGCGGCTGGTCGCCGCTGCGCGGCGCGGACGGCGCGTTGGCGCGCGCGCGCTCCTCCGGACCCGCCTCCACCGCTACCAGTCCCCGGGGCCGCCGAAGGCCAGCGAGAGGGTGCCCAGCACCTCGCGCACTTCACGCTTGGCGCCGCCGGCGGTCTCGAACTCCGTCTGGCGGCCGCCGACGCGCAGGTTGAGGCGGCGGACGGGGAGGTCGATCCAGGCGCCCATCGCCGTCACGTCGTCCTGGCGTGTGGTGGAGCCGAAGTAGTCGTCGCTGCCACTTTCGTAGAACAGTTGCAGGCCGCCCTTGCCCAAGGTCACGTGGGCGCCGGCGCCGGCCCGCTCCTCCTCGATGAAGCTGCCGGCGGCGAGCGCCGAGTAGCGCAGCTGCCGCGAGCCGTACAGCTGGTACTGGATGCGCCAACCGGGGTGGAGCAACACCGTGGCGCGTCCGCCGGCGGCCTCATAGCCGGGGAAGGTGCTGTCATCGCCTTCGAGGTCGTGTTGGTCGTACTGCACGCCGACGGTGAGGTGGTTGCCCTCGAGCTGCAGCTCGGTGTACCACGACGAGCCTTCGTTCGAGCGCGTGGCGTCGGCAGCGCCCTGGAACTCGGTGCGCTCGCTGAGGACTCCGGCGCCGACGTAGCCGCGCCGGCCGCGCAGCAGGTAGCGCAGCCCGCCGCGGACGACGGTGCCGTCGCGGTCGAGCAGCTCGGCCGGGTCATTCGGGGTCAGACCGGAAGTCGCCTCGATACGCGTACGGTCGGCGCTCGCCGAGCCGAAGACGGCGATCGAGCCGAGGACGCGCACCTGCGCGCTGGCGTTCAGGACGTCGTTGCGCGTGGGCTCGTGCACCAGCACGTCGGAGCTGAGGAAGCGCACCTCCTCGATCCGCCGCGTCGTCACTTCGCCTTCCACGCGGTTGAACCAGCCGAAGAGGCCGAGGCCGTAACGGCCGACCCGCGCGTTGCGGTCGTCCTGCTTCTGCCACCAGGAGTACTCGGGTATGGCATGGGCGGCGGCGATGGCGTGAGTGCCGAGCTTCAAGTAGGCGCGCAGGCCGGCGCCGGCGGTGGCGGTGAGGTCGCCCTCCTGCTCGCGCCCCTGCGCGTCGAGCTCGCGAACGTAGTTGACGTTGCGCAGGCCGATCCAGGGCGCAACGCGGAGCTTGCCGAAGGTCCAGGGCGCATCGTCGAGCGCCTTCTCGAGCTGCTCCTTGCGATTGGGGAGCAGCTCCAGCCCTTCGCCCGCATCGCGGTACTGCGCGGCGGCGGGCGCCGCAACGGCGAGCAGAAGCACCAGCGCGACGAAGGATGGGCGACGATGCCTGCGCGCGGTCGCGGGGCGGGATGCGGATCGTCGCTTGGTCATCAGGACGGCCAGGGCGGCGCGAAAGCTATCACGGGCCCCCGGCGTAGCCGAGCGAGTGCAGCTTGGCGCGCAGCTCGGCGCTCTCCTCGTGCGGCGCGGTGGCGACGGTGGGCGTGCGGAGAAGTGGCGCTGCGGCGCGGCGCAGCGAGGGCAACGGCGCCTGGCTGCTGCGGCTGCCGTCGAGGCGCTCGGCGAGCTCGCCGCCCGGGCCGCGCGAGTACCACCATCCGTGCTGCAGCAGGCCGACGGAGACGGGGTGCGAGGCGACGTGCCGCGCCGCGGAGCGGCGGCCGTCTCGCCACCAGTAAGCATGCTCCTCGGCTCGCAGCGTGCGGCCGGAGAGGCCCATCGCGGCGAGCGAGCCCCGCAGACCGCCGGCGAGCAGCGGCGCGAGAGACACGCCGTCGAAACGTCCACGCGAGACCGGCGCGCCGGCGAGTGTCAGCACCGTCGGAGCTACATCGACGAGCGAGACCGGCGTGGTGACGTCGCGCGGCGAGACGTCGCCGCCCGAGATCAACAGCGGCACGGCGACGACGTCGCGCGCCAGCGTGCCGCCGTGGTGGGTGACGCCGCGGCCGGGGTCGAGCCCCTCGCCGTGATCGGCGAGCAGCACGACGTAGGTCTCACCATCGCCGAGCGTGGTGCGAGCGGCGGCCAGCAATCGGCCGACGCCGCTGTCGAGGCTTTGCAGCGTGCCCCGGTACTGGGCCCCGAGCGCTTTCCACTCTGCATCGGTGCACTGTGCCTGCCCGAGCAGGCAGTCGAGGTTGCGCTCGCCGTCGACGCCGCCGCGGTAGTAGTCGTGCACTGCGTAGGTGTGGGCGAAGAGGAAGAGCGGCCGTCCTGTCGCACTCCGTTGAAGAGGCGCGCGCTGGCGAAGATATGCCTCGGCGCGCGCGAAGAGGTCGCTCGCGCCGGCGGTGCTCGGCCGACCCCCGCGCGGCAGTCCTGGCAGCGGCGCCACACTCTTGGCGAGACGGTCGTCGAAGCGCTCGAAGCCGCGGCCGAAGCCGTAGCTGGTGTCGAGGAAGCCGCCGTCGGTGAACGCCACCGTCTCGTAGCCGCGCTGCGCCAGCGCCGCCGGCAGCGACGGCGCCGCGCGCGAGATCGTGGCATCGCGGTGCACGGCGCCGTGCCGGTGCGGGTAGACGCCGCTGAGCAGGGAAGCGTGCGAGGGCAGCGTCCACGCCGCCGGCGCCAGCGCGTGGGTGAAGCGCGCGCTGCGCGCCGCCAGCTCGTCGAGGTGCGGCAGCGCCGGCGCCCCCGGATCGAAGGCGCGGAGAGCGTCGCGCCGCAGCGTGTCGACCGAGATGACGAGGAAGTTGGGTGGCGGCGTCGGTCGCCCGCATCCCAGCGCGGCGATCGCGAGGGCGACGGCTGGCAAACCTCGCCCGAGCGCCACGCGCGGATTCTACCGCCCGGCGTCGATCGCCCGACGCCGCCGGCAGACCTCTAGAATCGCGGCACCGATGGCCGCCTCCACCGACGCGACGCGTCTGCTCGATCTGCGCGCGTTCCTTGACCTGCTGCGCTGCGAGGGGGAGCTGGTCGAGGTGGAGGCGCCCGTCGACCCCTACCTGGAGGTGGCGGAGCTGCACCGGCGAGTCATCGCCGGCGGCGGGCCCGCGATGCTGTTCCGGCGACCCACGCCAGACGCGGAGCTGCGGCGACACGTCGGCGGTGAGTCCGTGGCACTGGTCGCCGGTGGCGAGCCGGTTCCCACAGCGCCGCCGCCCGCGCCGCCGGCCGGTTACGAGCTGCCGCTGGTCACCAACCTCTTCGGCACCCAGCGCCGCGTCGAGCTCGCCTTCGGGCGACGGCCGGAGCGGTTGCTACGCCGGCTCGTCGAAGCCACGGAGACGCTGCTGCCGCCGTCGCCGGCGAAGTTGTGGAGCGCTCGCGACCTCCTCGGCGCCGCGCTGCGGGTGGGCTTCCGCCGCGTGCGCAGCGGCCCGGTGACCGAGCGCGCGACGCGCGATGTCGATCTCGCGCGGCTGTCGGTGACCACCTCGTGGCCCGGCGACGGCGGGCCGTTCCTCACCCTGCCGCTGGTCTACACCGAGCACCCCGAGCATCCCGGCAGCAATCTCGGCATCTATCGCATGCAGCTCCACGGCCCGAAGAGCGCCGGCATGCACTGGCAGATCGGCAAGGGGGGCGGCTTCCACTACGCTGCCGCCGAGGCGCGGGGCGAGGCGCTGCCGGTGACGGTGTTCCTCGGCGGGCCGCCGGCGCTGCTGCTCGCCGCGGTGGCGCCGCTGCCGGAGAACGTGCCCGAGATGCTGCTCGCCTCGCTCGTCGCCGGCGCCAGGTTGTCTCGCGTGCGCGGCGCGGGACCGCACGCGTTGCTTGCCGGCGTCGAGCTGGCGCTCGTCGGCTCGGTGCCGGCCGCCAAGCGGCTGCCCGAAGGCCCGTTCGGCGACCACTACGGGTACTACTCGCTGCGCCACGACTACCCGGTCTTCGAGGTCGAGTCGCTCCACCGCCGCGCCGACGCCATCCTCCCGGCCACCGTGGTGGGCAAGCCGCGGCAGGAGGACTTCTTCCTCGGCGACTTCCTGCAGGAGCTGCTCTCACCGCTCTTCCCGCTCGCCATGCCCGGCGTGCGCGACCTCTGGTCGTACGGCGAGACCGGCTACCACTCGCTCGCCGCCGCCGTCGTGCGCGAGCGCTACCGCCGCGAGGCGATGGTCTCCGCCTTCCGCATCCTCGGCGAGGGGCAGCTCGCGCTCACCAAGATGCTGCTGCTCACCGACCGGGCGGTCGACCTGCGCGACTTCCGCGCCACGCTCGCGCACGTGCTGGCGCGCACGCGCGTCGAGAGCGACCTCTTCGTCTTCGGCAACCTGTCGATGGACACCCTCGACTACACCGGCCCGCGCGTCAACGAAGGGTCGAAGGCGGTGTGGCT
>DATNCU010000726.1:0-8846 GCA_035607145.1 Thermoanaerobaculia bacterium | reverse complement strand
GGCGGCGGTCGACCTTCCCGGCTTGAGCGGCCCGGCGACGAGCGGAGTGCTGATGCGCATGCTGCGCGGCCACGCGCCGGGGTTGCTGGGCAGCGTGCTCGCCGCCGGCGTCTTCGCCGCGGTCATGGCGTCGATCGACACCCAGGTGCTGGCGCTGTCGACCATGTTCACCCGCGACGTCGTCGGCCGCTGGCGGCAGTCGCGCGGGGTGTTGTTCCCCGAACGTGCACAAGTCGTCATCGGGCGCGCGTTCGTCGCCATCGTGCTGGTGGTCGCCTGGGCGCTGTCGCTGGTCGCTGATCGGAGCCTCTTCCGCATCGGCGTCTGGGCGTTCACCGGCTTCGCCGCGCTACTGCCACTGCTCGTCGCGGCGCTCTTCTGGCGTCGCAGCACCGCGGTGGGCGGCATCGCCTCGATCGTGACCGCGATGGCGACGTGGGCGTGGTTCCTCGCCCGCGGTTGGCGAGACCCCGGCTACACGGTGGGCGGGACCGGCCTCATGCCGGTGGTGGTGGTGCTCGCGGCTTCGACTCTGGCGATGGTCGTCGGCTCGATCGTGAGCGACGCGCCGTCGCGCGAGCGAATCGAACGCTTCATCCCCGCCGCGGCAGGCGCCGAGGCAGCGCGGGACGGCCGCGAGGTGCCGGCGTGAGGCCTGCGCCCGCTGCGGAGTCGAGGGACAGTTCCAACCGCGCGCCAGTCGCCTCAGCCCAAGAGGCGAGAAGGTCCACTGTCGGATTGCTTCCCCAGCGCTCGGCTTGCGAGACGGCCTGCTGGCTGCAACCCAGCCTCCCGGCAAGCTCCGCTTGACTCAGCCCTGCGGCTTCTCTCGCGGCACGAAGGAGGTAGCCGGCAACGAGCCGCTCATCGCTCGGCAGCTTGCCCCAACGGCGCAGGGCAGCCCACTTCCCGTAGACGCGAGGGCGCCGGCGCTGCAGACGCGGCAGCGGGTACGACAGCGGCCGAGGCCGGCTCTCGATCACGCGGACGGCACTTCGTTTGCCCATGCCGCTAGGATCGAGTCAATGGCGTGCTCACAAGGTATAGATTGTAGCCGTTCTTGGTCGCCCGAGGTGCGAGCGTGAAGATCGCCTACGTCGGCGCCGGCGCCGCCGGCATGTACTGCGGCAGCTGCCTGCACGACAACACGCTCGCCGCGGCGCTGATGCGGCTCGGGCACGAGGTGGTGCTGCTGCCCACCTACACGCCGATGCGGACCGACGAGGAGGGGGTGGCGGTCGAGCGCGTCTTCTACGGCGCCGTCAACGTCTACCTGCAGCAGAAGGCCGGCCTGTTCCGCCGCACGCCGCGCTGGCTCGACCACCTTTTCGACCGGCCGGGGCTGCTGCGCTGGGTGTCGCGCTTCGCGGGCTCGACCGACGCGCGGGAGCTCGGCGCGCTGACGCTGTCGACGCTCGCCGGCGAGCAGGGAGCGCAGAGCAAGGAGCTCGACAAGCTGGTCGAGTGGCTGGCGCGCGAGGTGCGGCCGGAGGTGGTGCACCTCTCCAACTCGCTCTTCCTCGGCATGGCGCGGCGGCTGCGGCAGGCCCTCGGCGTGCCGATCGTGGTGTCGCTGCAGGGTGAGGACCTCTTCCTCGGCGAGCTGGTTGAGCCGTATCGCGGTCGCGCGCTCGCCCTGCTCGCCGAGCGCGCCAAGGACGCCGACCTGTTCATCGCGCCGTCGCGCTGGTACGCCGGCGAGATGGCACGGCTGCTCGGCGTCGACGGCGGGACGATGCGCGTGGTGCCACTCGGCATCCGCCTCGACCAGTACGCGGCGGAGCCGGCGCCGCGTCCCGCCGAGCGGCCGCCGACCATCGGCTACCTCGCCCGCATCTGCCCGGAGAAGGGCCTCCACCTGCTGGTCGACGCGTTCGCGCAGCTCGCCCGCGAGCCAGGCCGCAAGTCGCTGCGGCTGCGCGTCGCCGGCTACCTGGCGCCGAAGGACAGCGCCTGGCTCGCGGCGCTCGCGGCACGTCTCGCTGGGCACGGGCTCGCCGACCGCTTCGAGCACGTGGGCGAGGTCGACCTCGCCGGCAAGGTGAGCTTCCTGCGCTCGCTCGACGTGCTGGCGGTGCCCACCGTCTACCGCGAGCCCAAGGGGCTGTTCGCGCTCGAAGCCATGGCCAACGGCGTGCCCGTCGTGCTGCCGCGCCACGGCTCGTTCCCGGAGATGCTGGAGGAGACCGGCGGCGGCCTGCTCGTCGAGCCGGGCTTGGCGGACGGGCTCGCGGCAGGGCTGCGCGCGTTGCTCGACGACGAGGCTCGGCGGCTCGAGCTCGGGCGCCGCGGCCGCACCGCGGTCTACGCCGGCAGGGGCGAGGAGGCGATGGCGCACGCCACCGCGGCGGTCCTCGCCGAGGCGGCGTCGAGGCGCTCCAGCGCCTATTCCAGTCCCTAGGCCTCGTCCAGCTGAACGTCGAGATCAGCGACTGCGTACGCTCTGAGCTCAAAACTATGGACCCAGGGTTGAAAGCCGGAACAGGTGACCGTCACTTCCCAGTCGCCGGCCCACAAGAGCTTGAAGAGGAACGTACCCTCCGAGCCCGTCGTGGCCGTGCATTCGTACGGGAACGCGTCACTCTTTGCGGTCACCTGGGCGCCGGCGAGCGGCTTGTCGCTGCTGTCCGCGACCCTGCCGGCTATCGTCCCCGTGGTTAGTGGCTGCATGATGCCTCCTCAAGAAAGCGTGCGCCTGGCCGAGCGGCCGACGCGCGCAGGTCAACGACGGTCTGCGTACAGTCGTGGAGCTTGGTCATCGTAAGGAAGGACGCGGGCGATGTCCACGGGGCTGAGACTGATGCCGATCGCTGAGCTGCGCACGCGCCGCAAGGTGGAGTTTGCCGACACCGACATGGGCGGCATCGTCCACTTCTCGCGCTTCTTCGTCTACATGGAGTCGGCCGAGCACGAGTTGCTTGCGGCAGCCGGCACCGCGGTGCACTTCGAGCATGAGGGCCAGCTGCTGGGCTGGCCGCGGCGGACGGCGTGCTGCGACTATCGCTCGCCGGCGCGGCTGGGAGACGTGCTCGACATCCACGTCCGCGTCGCCCGCAAGGGGGCCTCGTCGATGGCCTACGCCTTCACCTTCACCTGCCGCGAGCGCGAGGTGGCGCGCGGCCGGCTGGCGTCGGTGTGCTGCGTGCTCGGCGACGGGCGGCCGCGGCCGGTGCGCATCCCGGCGTTCCTCGCCGAACGGCTGGCTGAGGATCCGCAGGCGGCGGCGGAAGACGGCGATGTCCGTCGCTGAGCCGGCTGCGGCGCCGGCGACCGATTCGCCGGCCGTCGAGGCACGCAATCTGGTCAAGAGCTTCGCGCTGGGTGATACCACTCTGCGAGTGATCGCCGGGGTGAGCCTGGCGCTCCGGGCGGGCGAGACGGCGGCGATCACCGGCCCTTCGGGGTCCGGCAAGAGCACCTTGCTGCACATGCTCGGCACGCTCGAGCGGCCCACTTCCGGCGAGCTGCGCATCGCCGGCGCCGACCCCTTCGCGCTGTCCGAGCGCGCGCTCGCCCGGCTGCGTAACGAGCGCATTGGCTTCGTCTTCCAGGACCACCACCTGCTGCCGCAGTACACGGTGCTCGAGAACATGCTGCTCCCGGCGCTCGCTTTCGGCCGCGTCGACGCGGCGCGCGAGCGGCGCGGGCGCGAGCTGCTCGCCCGCGTCGGCCTCGAGGCGCGCGCTGCACACCGCCCGGCGGAGCTCTCGGGCGGCGAGCGGCAGCGGGCGGCGATCGCGCGCGCGCTGCTGCTTTCGCCGCGGCTGCTGCTCTGCGACGAGCCCACCGGGCAGCTCGACGCCAAGAGCGCGGCCGCGGTGGTCGAGCTGCTGCTGGAGCTGCACTCGGACCCCGCGGCGGCGGCGACGGCACCGGCGCTGGTGGTGGTGACCCATAACGCCGCGGTGGCGGCGCGGCTCGGCCGCCGCTTCGAGCTGGTGGAGGGGCGGTGCTACGAAGCCTGAGCTACCACCGGCGGGCGCACCTGGCGCTCGCCCTGGCGGTGGCGGTGGCGACGGCGGTGCTCGCCGGCGCGCTGGTGGTGGGCGACTCGGTGCGAGGCAGCTTGCGCGAGCTCGCGCTGTCGCGGCTCGGGCGCGTCGAGCGGGTGGTGGTCCCCGAGCGGGCCTTCCGCGACCGGCTCGCCGGCGACTGGAGCCGCGAGGGCGCCGGCACGACGGCCGCGGCGCTCGTCGTGCGTGCCTCGGCTCGTCACGGCGAGAGCGGGAGCCGCGCGTCGGGAGTCACCGTGCTCGGCGTCGATGCCGCGTGGGAGGCGCTCTTCCCCGGCACGCCGCTCTCGTTCGCGCAGCCAGAGGGCCAGCTGTTCCCGCCGGTGCTGTTGGCCGACGCTCTGGCGCGCGAGCTCGGCGCGAAGGTCGGCGACACCGTCGACTTGCTCCTCCCGACTTACTCGGCCATCCCGCGCGAGACCCTCGTCGGCCGTCAGGAGGCGCGCGAGACCGTCGCCACGCTGCGGCTCACGGTGGCGGGCCTGCAGCCCGAGCGCGGGCTGGGCGGCTTCCGGCTCGACACGCGCCAGGCCGCGCCGCTCAACGCCGTCGTCGAACGCTCGCGGCTCGCCCGTGCCATCGACGCGCGTGATCGCGCCAACCTTCTGGTGGCGGGCGGCGGGGCCGATAGGGGAGCAACGGGACCGTCGTCGGCGCGTACGAACGCGAAGGCAGCGCTCGCGCGCGCCGTCACGCTCGCCGACCTCGGTCTGAAGCTCTCCACGCGTGGCGACGAGGTGATCGTCGAGAGCGATCGGCTGGTGCTCGACGATGCGCTCGCCCGACGGCTCGCAACGTCGGTGCGGGAAGCGGGAGCGACGCCGACGACGGTCTTCACCTACCTCGCCAACCGCTTACGGATTGGCGATCGTGAAGTTCCTTACTCGACGGTGGCGGCGCTGGCTCAGCAGGCCCCGGCCGCGGGTGCGGCGCCGGCCGTGGGCCCGGACATCGCGCCGTTCACCGTTGACGGCGCGCCGGTGTCTCCGCTCAGACCAGGCGAGATCGCGCTCAATGCGTGGGCGGCGGAGCAGCTCGGCGCCGCGCTTGGCTCTCAGGTCGAGCTCACCTACTTCGCCGTCGGTCCGCGAGACGCGCTAGTGGAGCGCACGGCGACCTTCCGTGTCGCCTCGGTGGTGGCGATGCGAGGTCTCGGCGCCGACCCCAGCCTGACACCGCAGTTGCCGGGACTCTCGGACGCCGCGCGGATGAACGAGTGGGACCCACCGTTCCCGGTCAACCTCGCACGCATCCACCCGGTGGACGAGGAGTACTGGTCGCGCTATCGCGCGGCGCCGAAGGCGTTCGTCGCGTTCGCCGACGGGCAGAGGCTCTGGCGCAGCCGCTTCGGCGCCGTCTCCTCGCTGCGCCTCACGCCGCCTGCGGGCACGAGCGCGGCAACGTTCGCGCGCACGCTGGAGATGACGCTGCCGCGAGCGATCGGCCCGGCGGCTGGTGGCCTCGCTGTGCGCGAGGTGCGCGAGGAGGCCCTTTCGGCGGGGGAGGGTGCCACCGACTTCGCTGGGCTCTTCCTCGCCTTCAGCTTCTTCCTGCTCGCCGCGGCGCTGCTGCTGGTGGCGCTGCTCGAGGGGTTAGCCGTCGAGGCGCGGGCTCGCGAGGTGGGCCTCCTCGGTGCCCTCGGCTTCCCGGCGCGAGCGGTGCGCCGGCGTCTCCTCGCCGAGGCCGGAGCGGTGTCCGCGCTTGGCGTGCTGGCCGGACTTGGCGGTGCGGTCGGCTTCGCCGCCGTCATGCTCTACGGTCTGCGCACCTGGTGGGTGGGGGCGATCGGCGCGCCGGTGCTCTTCCTGCACGTGCGGCCGGGCACGCTGCTGCTCGGGGGCGGCCTCTCGCTCGCAGTCGTGACGATCACCCTAGCGATCGCGATCGCCCGCGCCTCGCGAGCGCCGGCGGCGCGGCTCCTCACCGGCGAGGTCGCCGATCCGATGCGTGCGAGCAAGCGCTCGGCGCTCGCCTGGTGGACCATGGTGACGGCGCTTGCTGGGGCGGCCGTGGCGGTCACAGCCGCGCTAGGCGCCGGCGAGCGCGCGGCGCCGGCGCTGGCCTTCGCCGCTGGTGCGCTGGTCCTGGTGGCCGGCTTCGCCGCGCTGGCAGACCGCTGGGGTCGCGGCCGATCGTGGAATCGCCGCCGCGCTTTCGCGCTGCATGGCCCGGCGTGGCTCGCCGCGGGAGCGCGCAACGGCGCCCGCAACCGTGGCCGCAGCCTGCTCGCCGCGGCGCTCGTCGCCTGCGCTACTTTCGTCCTCGCCGTGGTGGCGGTGAATCGCGGCGAGGCGGACGTCGATCCGCTCGCGCGTGGATCCGGCACCGGCGGCTTTGCGTTGGTCGCGGAGAGCGACGTGCCGATCGTCGCCGACCTCAATCGCCGCGACGTACGCGAAGATCTCGGCCTCGTCGCATCCGGGAGTGAGGCATCGCAGGCAGCGCTCGCCGGCACGACGGTGATCCCATTCCGCCTACTGCCCGGCGAGGACGCCAGCTGCCTCAACCTCTACCAGCCGCGCCGGCCGCGCGTGCTCGGCGCGCCAGCGGAGATGATCGCCCGCGGCGGCTTCACGTTCCAGGCGCTGGCCAAAGAGACGCCGGAACCGTGGCGCCTCCTCGACGAAGAGCTCGGCGATGGCATCGTGCCCGCCTTCGCCGACGCCAACTCCGCGACGTGGATCTTGAAACGGGGACTAGGCGACGACGTGGTGCTTGCCGACGAGAACGGCCGGCCGCTGCGCCTGCGCCTCGTGGGCCTTCTGAAGAAGAGCATCTTCCAGAGTGAGCTGCTCATCTCCGAGCGCGCCTTCGTGCGCCACTTCCCCAACCGCGGCGGCGCCTCGTACTTCATGATCGAGGCACCGGGCGGTGAAGCACAGGCGCGGGAAGTGGGGGAGGCGCTGGAGGCCGGCCTCGCGCCCTTCGGCTTCGACGCCACGTCTACCGCCGAGCGACTACGCGCCTTCGCCGCCGTCGAGGGCGCCTACCTCCAGACCTTCCAGGCCCTCGGCGGCCTCGGCCTCCTTCTGGGCACGGTGGGGCTTGCCGTCGTCCTGCTGCGCAACGCGCTCGAACGCCGCCGCGAGCTGGCGATGATGTCGGCCCTCGGCTTCCGCCGCGCACAGCTCGGCGGCCTGGTGCTGGCCGAGAACCTCGTCCTCCTCGCCGCCGGCCTCGCCCTCGGCCTCCTCGCCGCCGCGGCAGCGACCGCGCCCCACCTCGCCGCGCAGGCGGCCCGCGTGCCGTGGCAACCGCTCGGGCTCACCCTCCTCGCCGTGCTCGCCGTAGGCTGCCTCGCCAGCCTCAGCGCCGTCGCCGCGACGGTGCGCAGCCCGCTTGTGCATGCCCTCAAGGAGGAGTAGGCCCGACGGCCTGACGCGACGCCTGGCGGTCGGGCGGCCAGCGCTAAGGTACGCTTCTCGTTAGCCACTCCGCCCTCGCCCGGTGAAGGCCGCCACCGCGGAGATGTAGCGGCGGGACCGCAGGCTGCAAGAGCTCCGATCCTGACCCCTGATTCCACCCCCGAGCGCCCGCCTGAGCCGCCCGCCCGCGGGTTCTGGGCGTTCATCAGCTACAGCCACCGCGACGAGGCGTGGGCGAAGTGGCTGCACCGCGCGCTCGAGCGCTACCGAGTGCCGAAGGCGCTGGTCGGTCGGACCACCGCGAACGGGGTCGTGCCGCGCCGGCTGTATCCCGTCTTCCGCGACCGCGACGAGCTGCCGGGCTCGCCGAGCCTGCAAGAAGAGATCGGCCGGGCGCTCGCGCAGTCGCGTGCGCTGGTAGTGGTCTGCTCGCCGCACGCGGCCGCCTCGCTGTACGTCAACGAGGAAGTGTTGACGTTCAAGCGCCGCGGCCGCCAAGCCGACATCTACTGCCTGCTGGTCGACGGCGAGCCGAACGCCACCGACCGGCCGGAAAGCGGATTGCTGGAGGCGTTGCCGGCGGCGGTACGGTTCCGCGTCGGCGCCGACGGCGCGCTCAGCGACGAACGCGCCGAGCCGCTCGCCGCCGACGTGCGCAAGGGGAAGGATGCCCGCACCGGCGCCAAGCTCAAGCTCATCGCCGGCATCCTCGGCATCGGCTTTGACGAACTCAGGCGCCGCGAGGCGCGCCGGCGGATCCAGCAGCGGCTGCAGGTGGCGGCGGCCGCGCTGGCGGTGCTGCTGGTGGTCGCCGGCGTGTGGTGGAACCGGCAGCGCGCCCTCGAAGGGCAGCAACAGATCGCGCTCGCGCAGCGGCTAGTGGACCAGTCCACCGAGCTGCTCGACAGCGAGGACGGCGACCTCATCCAGCGCGGCGTGCTGCTCCTCCTCCAAGCGCTCGCGCGCCTCGAACGCCAGCAGCCGGACCTCGCCGAGAACGGCGAGGCGGCGCAGGCGCGGCTGGCTGCCGACCAGAACCTGCGCCGCGCGCTGGCGCTGTTCTACGCGCCCGGCGTTCCTCTCGCCCCGGCGCCACCGCCGCAGACCTACGCCGACAACGGCTGGGCGAGCTGGACCGCCGATGCGGTCGCCTTCAGCCCAGACGGAAGACTGCTCACCGCTGCGAACAGCTGGGGTACGGATGCGTCGGCCGCGGTCGCACGGTGGCGGCTCGACGGCGGCGGCGAACAACGGCGCCTCAGGATTGCTGCTCCCGGCAGGGAATACGCCTGGCCGACGGCGACCGACATCATGAACCCCCGCTACTTCGCGCTGAGCCCCGACGGCGAGTATCTAGCTACCGTCGCGGAGCGCTCGTGGTCCGGCGAGCCGAACGTGGTGGCGGTCTATCACCTGCCGGTGGACCGGCCGCTGGCGCATCGCGAGTACGAAGGCTTCATGCGCGGGA
>DATNCU010000723.1:0-2558 GCA_035607145.1 Thermoanaerobaculia bacterium | reverse complement strand
ACACCACGTGGAGGGCCAAGATGCCGAGGCCCACGACCAGCCAGACGATGCTGATGATGCAGCCGAGCAGCGGGATGGCGCTCAGCACGCCGAAGACGATGCACAACACGAACTCGACGACGAACAACACCAAGCCGTGCTTGGCGTGCCACTGGACTTCCTTGTCTTCCTTCTCGACGAGGAGCGGGATCACCGCGAAGATCCACAAGTACGCCGCCACCAGCAGCAAGGTGCGATTCGAGTCGGGGCTTGCCCCGGGCGGCGCGGGTGGCGGTGGTGGCGGGCTCGGTGGCGTCGAAGGCTGCGTCATGGTCGGGCGCTCCTTTCGTGCGGACCGGCGCGAGGACGCCGCGCAGTGTACACGGGCTTTCGCCGGTGCGCCATGGCCACGCTTGGCGCGAGCCGTGGCGCGGCGGCGTCAGCCGGCGTCGATCGCGACGCCCTCTGCGATCTTGAGACCTAGCGCCGCGGCGAGCTCGCGCACCGCTTCGAGGCGTTCCTCCGCGACCGCGAGAACGAGCCGCACGCGCTCGCCGAAGCTCTCCTCGACGAGCTCCACCTCGGGCGGATGGATCAACCGCTGCACGACGCCGAGGTGCGGGTAGGAGACCTCGAGCGTTACGCGCACACGCTGCAGTCGTCGCGAAATGAGAGCAGCAGCCACCGCCTCGCGCGCCACCGCACCGTAGGCGCGTACCAGGCCCCCCTTGCCCAGCTTGGTGCCGCCGAACCAGCGCACGACGACGAGCAGCGCGTCGGAGAGCTCCGCCGTCTGCAGCGCGCGCAGGATAGGCGCCCCCGCGGTGCCGCCGGGCTCGCCGGCGTCGTGACTGCGCTCGCGTGGCGGCGCGCCGAGGCGCCAGGCCCAGCAGCAGTGGGTGGCGTCGCGATGCGCGGCCTCGATGGCGGCGAGGCGCGCCCGCGCCGCCGCTTCGTCGGTCGCCGGCTCGAGCAGAGCGAGGAACCGCGAGCCCTTCTCGCGCAGCTCGGCCTGCGCCGAAGCGGCGGGGACCAGGTACGAAGCCATTCATCGCCTCGCGGCTCGCAGGCAGCGTCGGCCCGCCCGCGACTCTCGGCTCACACCGGCGCCAGCACGGTCTCGTAGAGGGCGCGGTACTGCGCCACCACCCTCGCCGTCGCGAAGTGCTCGACCGCCCGCTGCCGCCCCGCCTCGCCGAAGCGCTGCCGCAGCGGCTCGTCGGCGAGCAGGCGCGCCGCCCCCTCCGCCATGCCGGCGACGTCACCCACCGGGTAGAGCAGGCCGCACTCGCCGTCGGCGATCACCTCCGGGATGCCGCCGGCGCGGGTGGCGATGACCGGCACCTTGCACGCCAACGCTTCGAGCGCGGCGAGGCCGAACGACTCGCTCTCCGACGGCAGCAAGAAGAGGTCGGCGTTGACCAGCACCTCCTCCACCAGCGGCAGGTTGCCGATGAACGAAACCTCGCCGCAGCTGCCGTGCTGGCGGCAGCGCTGCTCGACGCGCGCGCGCTCGGGGCCGTCGCCCACCATCAGCAGGCGCACCGGGAAGCGGCCGCGCAGCCGGTGGAAGACCTCGACCACATCGTCGACGCGCTTGACCGGGCGGAAGTTGGAGATGTGGACGAGGATGCGCTCGCCGGGCTTGCCCCACCGCCGCGCGCCGGGACCGGCGGAGGTTCGGAGGTAGCGGTTGGGATCGATGAAGTTGGGCACCACCTCGATCGGCCGCGTGATGCCGAAGATGTCGCGCGTCGAGTTGCGCAGCGACGCCGACACGGTGGTGACGGCGTCGCTCTGGTCGATGCCCCAGCGCGTCGTCTCCATGAACGAGGGGTCGTTGCCGACGAGGGTGATGTCGGTGCCGTGCAGCGTCGTCACCACCGGCAGCGCGCGCGGCTGCAGGATGGTGCGGGCGAGGATCGCCGACACCGCGTTGGGCACCGCATAGTGCACGTGCACGAGGTCGAGCTGGTGGTGGCGGGTGATCTCGACGATCTTGGTGGCCAGCGCGAGCGAGTAGGGCGGGTACTCGAAGAGCGGATAGTGCGGCACCACCACCTGGTGGAAGGAGAGCCGCGCCTGGGGCGCCGTCGCTTCGAGCAGCGCCAGGCGCGACGGCAGCGCGTAGCTGATGACGTGCACCTCGTCGCCGCCGGCGGCGAGCGCCATCGCGAGCTCGGTGGCGACGACGCCGGAGCCGCCGTAGGTCGGGTAGCAAGAGATGCCGATCTTCATGGTGGGCACCGCTCGGACATCATCGTAACCCCCGCGGCAGCAGCGCCAGCGGGTCGGCGACGGCGAGCGGCAGCGGGCTCAAGAAAGGCTCGCCGTAAGCGGCGCCGATGATCAGGCCGAAGTGCTGGGCGCGGCCGGCGACGGCGAGGCGGAACTCGGGGGAGGAGACCTTAGTGGCCGCTGGGGCCGCGGCGGCAACGGGTACCTGCGTCGTCGCCGGCGCCGTCGCCCAGCCCGCTCCGGGCTCCGCGGTGCGCGGCTGGTGCAGCTGCGACTGGTAGGCGTCGAGGGCGCGCTGCTTCGCTTCCCACGCGGCCGACACGTCGACGACGAACGACGGC
>DATNCU010000710.1:0-4819 GCA_035607145.1 Thermoanaerobaculia bacterium | reverse complement strand
CGCGGAGGCGACCGTCGAGCCCGACGGCACGCTGCGCGTCGACGGCCGCCGGGTGCGCGTCGCCGAGCGCGACCGCCAGGCGCTGGTGCTCTACAACCAGTCCATCCGCCGCATCGAGAGCCGCGCCATCGAGCTCGGCATCCAGGGCGCCGGCCTCGCGGTGCACGCGGTCACCGAGGCGCTGGTCGGCGTCGCCACCGGCGAGCCGCACCGCGCCGAACGCCGCGTCCGCCACCACGCCGAGGACCTCAAGGACAACGCCCGCCGCCTCTGCCAGGACATGCGCGCCGTCGAGCAGCTGCAGGACGCCATCGTCGACCGCGTCGACGAGTTCCGCCCCTTCGCGGTGATCGAGCTGGACGAAGACGACTGCCGCATCGACGACTGAGCCCCGGTCTTCGCGGGCCGCGCGAGCGGCTCCGCGGCTGGAATGCGCGCCGGCGTCGCGCGTAGTGCACGGCGAGCGGGGACCTTCTCCCTGCCGCCGTATACTGCGATGCAGGCGATGAGCACCAGCCACCCGCCGACCGCGATGCCGCCCCGGCGCACGTCGCGCGCCCGGGTCGCAGCGACGCTTCCCACCGCCGCAGCGGCACTCTTCGCCGCCGCGCTGCTCGCCGGCGTTCCGGCGGCTCTCGCTGCCGCGGCGCCCGCGAAGCCCGCCGCGAAGGTGGTGGTGGCGCGCCTCGACACCATCATCCACCCCGTCGCCGCCGAGTTCGTCGCCAAGACCCTCGCCCACGCCGACGCCGAGCGCGCCGCCGCCGTCGTCCTCGAGGTCGACACTCCCGGCGGCCTTATGGCCTCGACGGGCGACATCACCCGCGCCATCCTCCAAGCTCGCACGCCGGTGGTCTGCTGGGTCGGTCCGCAGGGCGCCCGCGCCGCCTCCGCTGGCTTCTACGTGCTGATGTCGTGCGACGTGGCCGCCATGGCGCCGGGCACCAACACGGGAGCCGCGCACCCGGTCGGCGGCCAGGGCGAGGACATCGGCGGCACCATGGGCAAAAAGGTCGAGCAGGACGCCGCGGCGCAGATCCGCTCGCTCGCCGCCCGCCACGGCCGCAACGTCGATCTAGCGCAGGCGGCGGTGATCGACAGCCGCTCGTTCACTGCCGACGAGGCGCTGCATGGGAAGCTCGTCGAGCTGGTGGCGCCCTCGTTGCCGGCCCTGCTGCAGGCGCTCGACGGCCGCGCGGTAAAGAAGGGCGAGGGCGCCGCGCGCCCGCTCGCCACCGCCGGCGCCCGCCTCGACGAAGTGGAGATGGGAAAGGTGCAACGGTTCCTCGCCGTCCTCGTCCACCCCAACGTCGCCTACCTGCTGCTCGCCTTCGGCATGCTCGGCCTCTACTTCGAGATCGCCACGCCGGGCGCGGTGCTGCCGGGCGTGCTCGGCGCCACCTGCCTGGTGCTCGGCTTCTACGCGCTGTCGGTGCTGCCGGTCTCCTACGCCGGCGTGGCGCTGCTGCTGCTCGCGACGTTGTTTTTCCTCGCCGAGATCAAGATCACCAGCTACGGCCTGCTCACCGTCGCCGGCACCGTCTGCCTGGTGCTCGGCTCGCTGATGCTCTTCGAGAGCCCCGAGCCGGCGTTGCGCGTGTCGCGCTCGATCATCGCCGGCGTCGCCGCTTCGGCGTTGGTCGCCGCGCTGTTTCTGATGACGCTGGTGGTGCGCACGCACCGTTCGCAGGTGACCACGGGCGCCGCCGGCCTCATCGGCGAGCGCGGCGTGGCCCGTAGCGCGTTGGCGCCGGCCGGCCGGGTGCTCGTGCACGGCGAGCTGTGGGCGGCGGTGGCGGAGCCGCACGCGTTGGCGGGTACGGCAGTCGAGGTGGTGGCGATGGATGGAATGACGTTGCGGGTACGGCCGCTGGGGGCGACTCTGCCGTCGCCGGGCCTGGCGCCGTCCTCCGCGGGAGGTTGAAGCGATGTTGCCGACGACGTTCGGTTGTGGCGGATTCTTCGTCCTGGCGCTGGTGTTCTATCTGCTGCTGTCGATCCGCGTCGTCAAGGAGTACGAGCGGCTGGTGGTGTTCCGCCTCGGCCGGCTGGTGAAACACGAGAAGGGTCCGGGCATCACCTTCGTCTGGTTGATTATCGACAAGGCGGTGCGCATCTCGCTGCGCACGCTGGTGATGGAAGTACCGCCGCAGGACATCATCACGCGCGACAACGTGTCGGTGAAGGTGAACGCGATCATCTATTTCCGCGTCATCGACCCGTTGCGGGCGGTGGTGGAGGTGGAGAACTTCGAGTACGCGACGCGGCAGCTGTCGCAGACGACGCTGCGCTCGCTGCTCGGCCAGGCGGAGCTCGACGAGCTGCTGTCGGAACGCGACAAGCTCAACGAGCAGCTGCAGACGAACATCGAGACGCACACCAACTCGTGGGGGATCAAGGTGTCGATGGTGGAGGTGAAGAACGTCGACCTGCCGGTGGAGATGCAGCGCGCGATGGCGCGGCAGGCGGAAGCGGAGCGCGAGAAGCGCGCGAAGATCATCCACGCCGAGGGCGAGTTCCAGGCCTCGGCGCAGCTGGCGAAAGCGGCGGTGGTGATCTCGGAGAACCCGACGACGTTGCAGTTGCGTTACTTGCAGACGTTGACGGAGATCTCGGCGGAGAAGAACTCGACGATCATCTTTCCGATCCCGATCGACGTGTTCGAGAGCTTCAAGAAGAAGGTCGGCGGCGAGTAGTGCCGCTGGTGCGGTTGTGGTACGGCCGGGCGGGCCGGTGGGAGTGGCGGCGGCCCTTGCGCGCGGCCTGACCCAACTAGCTTGGCGTCGCGGTCCGCGGCGGGTGCCGGCGGTCGGCTCGCGAGTACGCGAGCCGGCCCGAGGCCCCCGGCGGAACAACCGAAGTTCGCGAGCTCGACCACACTTGCCCCGCCTATCCGGGGCCTCGGGCAGTCGCCGGCACGTTCACCGCCGCGGACCGCGCCGCCAAGCAAGTTGGGTCCCCAGGCCGTGCTCGGGGCCGCCGCCACTCCCACCGGCCCGCCCCGCCTAGCCACAACAGGGGCGTGGCCGATCCGAGTTCTTGCCATGTTCGCCGTGCATCGCGAAGGCGGGCGCAGAGCGGATCCGGGGGCCGCCGCGGCGGGACCTCCGGAAGGCGCTTTGACGGATGCCGCCGTATCCACGACGGTATCGGCGCCTGGAGGTGGAGTCGCGCCCTCTTGCTCCCGACGTGCACTGTAGGCGCGACGGTCCCGCGGCGGCGGCCCCCGGATCCGCTCCCCGCCCGCCGGCCGGGTGGTCACGACAGACCGCAGTGAACGTTCTACGGCAGCTTCGCCACCAGATCGATCTCGACCAAGGCCCCCTTCGGCAGCGCCGCCACCTGCACCGTCGAACGCGCGGGACGGTGGCTGCCCATCGCTTCTCCATACAAAGCGTTGAGCTTCGGGAAGTCCGCGAGATCCACCACGTAGACCGTCGCCTTCACCACGTCCGAGAACCCACACCCCGCCGCCCCCAACACGGCCCGCAAGTTGGCGAGCACCTGCCGCGCCTGCGCCTCGAAGCCGCCCGTCACCGTCTCGCCGCTCTTCGGGTCCAGCGGAATCTGCCCCGAGGTAAACAAGAAACCACCGACCGACACCGCCTGCGCGTAAGGCCCGATCGCGGCCGGCGCGCCGTCGGTGTGGTGTGCTGCGATCGTCCCGGCGTCGCCTCCCATCACTTCCCCTCCTCGAGCACCCCGATGTACGGCAAGTTGCGATACCGCTCCGCGTAGTCCAGCCCGTAACCGACCACGAACAAGTCCTCGATGGCGAAACCGCGGTACGCGATCGGCACTTCCACCTCGCGCCGCGATGCCTTGTCGAGCAGCGCGCACAGCCGCACCGAGCGTGCGCCGCGCCAGCGCAACAGGTCGAGGATCGTGCGCAGCGTGTAGCCGGTGTCGACGATGTCCTCCACCAAGAGCACGTCGGCGTCGCGCACCGGCAGGTCGAGGTCCTTGCGGATGCGCACCTCGCCCGGGCTGGTGCCGCCGCCGTAGCTCGCGGTCTGGAAGAAGTCGATCGCCACCGGCAGCTCCAGCCGCTTCACCAGGTCGACGAGGAAGAACACCGAGCCCTTCAGCACGCCGACGCAGATCAGCCGGTCGCTCTCGGCGTAGTCGCGGTTGATCGCCGCCGCCAGCTCGGCGACGCGCCGCTGCAGGTCGTCGGCGGAGATCAGCACGCGCGGCGCGGCGGAGCGTGGCATCGCGGTGGCGCTCTTGGGGCTCGAAGCGGGGCTCTGGGACGTCCGGTCAGGCGGGCTGCTCGGCATCTGGCGGATCATTTAGAATCAAGGGCAAAGGCGCAAGTCCCAGGTAAGTCCAGATGTCCGTCCAAGAGCTCAGCGCACTGCACAAGCGCTACGTCGACGTTTCGGACCGCTTCAAGTCCTCCTGGACCTACCACCAGTTCCTGCAAGGCCTCCACAAGCTGACTGGCGAGGGCGAGCTGGGGCAGTACGCCACCGAGTTCCAGGCCGTCTACGGCCTCCTCAAAGAGGTCTCGCAGCACCTCACCGCCGCCAGCACCGACCGCGTGCGCAACGAGCTCGAGATGGTCGAGCGCCGGCTGCAGGACCTCAACCGCTGGCTGCTGCAGGAAGACGGCAAGGTCGTGCCCTCGCAGCTGCGCATGTTCTTCCAGCGCGTGCGCAACTACAACGACGGCATCCTGGTCCAGCTCGTCAAGTTCTACCTCTACGTGCGGCCCAACGCCGAGTGGGGCCAGGAGCTGCACGACAAGCTCGACTTCCTGATCACCAAGCTCTCCGAGGAGGCGCCGGGGCCGCAGGGTCCATGGGCGGTGCAGGAC
>DATNCU010000704.1:0-3619 GCA_035607145.1 Thermoanaerobaculia bacterium | reverse complement strand
CCCCGCGCCGGGCTAAGCTCGGCGGCGATGACCGAGATCCTCGCAGCGCCGGCCGGCGCCCGCGGCGCGCCCCTCGACCCCTCGTCGCTCGTCAACCTCGACGACTTCGAGGTGGCGGCGCGCGAGCGCCTGTCGCGGTTCGCTTACGACTACTACGCCGGCGGCTCGTACGACGAGCTGACGCTGGCTGACAACCAGGCGGCATTCCAGCGGCGCAAGCTCGTCTATCGCGTGCTGCGCGATCTCTCGACGCGCACGCTGGCGACGACGGTGCTCGGGCAGCCGGTGTCGATGCCGGTGCTCGTCGCACCGACCGCGTTCCACCGCCTCGCGCACGAGAAGGGCGAAGTGGCCACCGCCCGCGCCGCCGCGGCGCAGGGCACCGTGATGATGCTCAGCACGCTCTCCACCTGCTCGCTCGAGGCGGTGTGCGCGACGGGCGCCTCGGTGTGGTTTCAGCTCTACGTCTACCGCGACCGTGGCGCCACCCGCGCCCTCGTCGAACGCGCCGAGGCCGCCGGCTGCCGGGCGCTGGTGCTCACCGTCGACGCGCAGCTCTGGGGGCGCCGCGAGCGCGACGTGCGCAACCGCTTCGCGCTGCCGCCGGGCATCGAATGCGTCAACCTCGACGGCACGGCGATGGCGCGGCTGCCCGCCGGCGTCGAAGGCTCGGGCCTCTCGGCCTACGTGATGTCGCTCTTCGACCCGGCGCTGTCGTGGAAGGACCTCGCGTGGCTGGCTTCGATCACCAGGTTGCCGGTGGTGGTCAAGGGCATCGTGCACTCCGATGATGCGCGGCTCGCCGCCGAGCACGGCGCCGCGGCGGTGGTGGTGTCGAACCACGGCGGACGCCAGCTCGACACCGCGGTGGCGACGCTCGATGCGCTGCTGGCGGTCGTCGACGCGGTCGACGGCCGGCTCGAGGTGCTGCTCGACGGCGGCGTGCGGCGTGGCAGCGACGTGGTCAAGGCGCTGGCGCTCGGGGCTCGCGCGGTCGGTGTCGGACGGCCGGTGCTGTGGGGGCTCGCGATCGCCGGCCAGCAGGGAGTCGAGCTGGCGCTGACGCGTCTGCGCGACGAGCTGGACGTGGTAATGGGCCTCTGCGGCTGCGCCTCGCCTGCGGAAGTGTCGGGCGATCTGATCTTCGCTGGCCCGGTGCGCTAGCGACCGACGGGCATCGAGATCGCTTCGTCGCTGCGCTCCTCGCGATGACGGTTCATCGTCATCGCGAGCATCTGGAGAACACAGCGAAGCGATCTCGATGCTGCGCGGGCAGCTCAGCGCAGCACGCAGCTCGGGCCGGGGCCGGCCTTGCGCGCGCCGTCGTCGACGAAGATGCCGCGGTAGCGCGAGCCCACCACCGTCTGCCCCGAGCGCGTCCAGGCGATCGAGGTGTACTCGGGGTAGCCGGCGCGCTGCGAGCCGTAGGGGAGGGCCTCGACCCGCTTCCAGCGCATGCCCTGACCATCGTCGGTGCCTTCGTAGAGCGCCGCGAAGTCGGCGACCAGCACGCGGTCGCGGTCGACCGGGTCCTCGGCGACGAAATAGGCGCGCAGGTTCCCTTTCGGACCGCCGACGCCGCGCTTGGCGAAGGCGGCGTCGCGGAACTTCTTCCAGCTCACGTCGGCCTGGTCGCGGCTGAGGTCGCCGCCGAGGCCGTTGCCGAGGGTGCCGCCCTTGCGGTCGAAGTAGTAGACGCCGTTGCAGGTGGAGATCATGAAGCGCTCGCCGATCTCGATGTTGTACACCGTCGAGTCGTCGAGCACGCGGCCGGCGGCGCCGCCCTCCATCGCCTGCCAGCGGCCGGTGGCGGCGTCGGCGCGGTCGCGCACGAAGCGATAGAGGTGCGAGCCGGTGCCGAAGTAGACGGTGCGCGGGTCTTCGGGGTCGAAGGCCGCCGAGGTGATGTGGTCGATGCGGTGCGGGTTGCGCGAGGCGAGGGTGCGGGTGAAGCGCGAGAAGGCGAGGTCGCTCCAGCTGCCGCCGCCGTCGGTGGAGAGGAAGCTGGTGCCCTCGCCGCCGGCGACCAGGCGGAGGTTCGAGGCCGGCGAGATCGCCACCGCCCATAGGGACTTGTCGGCGAGGGCGTGGTTGAAGGTGAGGCCGTCGTCGGTGGAGAGCAGCGCGCCGGCGTCGCTCGCCACCGCCAGCAGGCCGTCCCGCCAGGCGATGCCGCGCAGCATCATCGGGCGCTCGATGTTGTAGCCGCCGAGGAAGACGTGGCGATAGTGCCAGCTGTGGCCACCGTCGTCGGAGACGAGGATGGCGGGCAGCGGCAGGTTGACGGTGGCGTAGAGCAGCCGCCCGTTGGCCACCGTCATCGCCCACACGGCGGGCGGCGCCGACCCCAGTCGCGCGGCAATCGACGCCGAGTCGCAGGCGGGCACGGGGCGCTTTGCCGCCTGCTTGCTGACGTCCTCGCCCTGGCCGGCCTTGTAGGCCACCCAGGCGTCGACCTCGCGGTTGCGGTCGAGAGCTTCCTCGCGCTTGCGCTCGCAGGCGCCGAGCAGCTCGTCGAGGTTGTCGACGCGCGGCTCGATGCGGGCCGTCTGCCACGCTGCGGCGGCGGTGGCCCCGAGCTGCCACGCCGCCAAGAGGCAGACGAACACAAGGCCTGGACGAACGAGGCCCCGACGCACGTCGGGCCGGCGCGGACGGGCGCCGGCGGCCGCCATTCCCATGCTGTAAGTCCTCCGTCGGTGCGCTGGCGCGGAAGAGTAGCATTTCCACAGGCCCGTCGGCGAGGGCCGGCGTCACTGCAGCGATAGCGTCGAGGAGGCGAACGCCGCGTGTGCGTGCGCGCGATTCTGGCGTTGGCTGCGGCGGGGAGGTGGTATTCAGCCCGCGACGGTGGCGGGCACCGGCATCGGCTCGAGCCAGCCCCAGGCGTCCGCGGTGCTGCCGTCGAAGAGGCCGAAGAAGGCCTCCTGCAGTTTCTTCGTCACCGGGCCGCGCGAGCCCTTGCCGACGACGATGCCGTCCACCGAGCGCACGGGAGTGATCTCCGAAGCGGTGCCGGTCAGGAACACCTCGTCGGCCCAGTAGAGCGTCTCGCGCGGCAGCTGCTCCTCGCGCACGTCGTGGCCGAGGTGGCGGGCGAGGGTGATGATCGTGTCGCGCGTGATCCCCGGCAGCAGCGCGGCCGCGGTCTGCGGCGTGTAGACGACACCGTCGCGGACGAGGAAGAGGTTCTCCGCCGCCCCCTCGCTGAGGTAGCCGAAGGCGTCGAGCGCCACCGCCTCGGCGTAGCCGTGGCGGCGGGCCTCGGCGATCATCAGCTGGCTGCTCAGGTAGTTGCCGCCCGCTTTCGCCATCGCCGGCAGGGTGTCGGGCGCCACGCGGCGCCACGACGAAACGCCGACCTCGACACCGCGCTCGGCCGCCTCGGCGCCGAGGAACGACGCCCACTTATAGGCCGCTACCGCCACCTCGACCGGGCACTTGTCGATCGCGCCCACGCCCAGCGAGCCAAAGCCGCGGTAGACGAGCGGCCGGATGTAGGCCGCCGCGAGGCCGTTCTCGCGCAGCACGTCCCAGCAGGCGGCGCGCAGGGTCGGCTCGTCGTGCGGCAT
Source organism: Thermoanaerobaculia bacterium (assembly GCA_035607145.1). Classification (GTDB taxonomy): domain Bacteria; phylum Acidobacteriota; class Thermoanaerobaculia; order Multivoradales; family JAIOJS01; genus DASYQD01. The sequence continues at coordinate 47 of DATNCU010000704.1, read as the reverse complement.
CTCCAAGCGGTAGATGCGCGCCGAGTCGAACAGCCGGCGCAGGTGCG
>DATNCU010000015.1:0-8356 GCA_035607145.1 Thermoanaerobaculia bacterium | reverse complement strand
CTGCGGCCTGGCATGGAGCGCAGCGGGGCGAAAAAGAAGGCTGCCTACGCGGCGCGCAAGCGTGGCGAGACCGCTGCGCCGAAAACGACCTCGCGGGAATGAGCGCCCGTTGGACCATCCGCGCCGCGCGCGAGGGTGACGCCGCCGCGCTCGCCGAGCTGGCGGAGCGCACCTTTCGCGACACCTTCGCCGTCGACAACGATCCGGCGAACATGGATCTGCACTGCGCGCGGCACTACTCGCCGGCGATCCAGGCGGCGGAGATTGCCAGCCCCACGGCGGCGACGTTGGTCGTCGAGCACGAGGGCGAGCTGATCGCCTACGCACAGCTGGGCCGCCAGCCGAGGGCGGACGAAAACGACGCAGCGCCCGCGGTGGAGATATACCGCTTCTACGCGCTCAGCGCCTGGCACGGCACCGGCCTCGCCGCGGCGCTGATGGACGAGTGCGTGGCGTTGGCGCGCGAGGCCGGCGCCGCGGCCATCCGGCTCGGGGTCTGGGAGCGCAACCCGCGCGCGATCCGGTTCTACGAGAAGCACGGCTTCGCGGTGGTCGGCTCGCAGCCCTTCGTGCTCGGCAACGATCCGCAGCTGGACCTGGTGATGGTGCGGCCGCTCGCGCCGCCGTCGGAGGCCGCCGCGCCGATTCGATAGAATGGGGGCCAGCGGAGCCACGGCGAGCCATGCGGGTTCGTTGGACGAGATCCGCAGAAAGGCTACCCGTGAGCTCCAAGGTTTTCGTCGGTAATCTCGAGTTCAGCACCACCAAGGACCAAATCGAGCAGCTGTTCGCGGAGGTCGGCAACATCGTTGACGTCTTCCTCCCCTCCGATCGCGCGACCGGACGGCCGCGCGGCTTTGCCTTCGTCGAGTACGCCTCCGACGCTGAGGCCGAGGCCGCCATCAAGCGCTTCGACGGTTACGAGCTGGGCGGCCGCAACCTGCGCGTCAACGCCGCCGAGGCGCGGCAGCCGTCGTTCGGGCGCGGCGGCGGCGGCTTCTCGCCGGGCGGCGGCGGTGGCTTCGGCGGCGGCGGTGGCGGCGGCTTCGGCCCGAACGCGCCGCCGAAGGGCTTCGGCGGCGGCAAGTCGAAGGGCAGCCGGCGCAACGTGAGGGCGAAGAAGCGCTCGTTGTAAAGCGCCGCCCGCACCTGGCCAGACCGTGGCGGTCAAGACCTACGGGCTCACCCACGCCGCCATCGCGGTGCGCGACCTCGAGCGCGCCGCTGACTTCTACCGCGCCGTCTTCGGCGCGGTAGTCGTTTACGAGAGCGACGGTTTCGTGCAGTTGCAGACGCCGGGGAGCCGCGACGTGCTGGTGTTCGAGGAGAACGAGAAGAGCGCCGGCCGCAAGGGTGGCGTCATCCACCTCGGCTTCCGTCTCGTCGACCCAACAGACATCGACGTCGCCGCGGCCGCCGTGGAAGCGGCCGGCGGCACGGTGACCGAGAAGGGCGAATTCTGCCCCGGCGAGCCCTACCTCTTCTGCCATGACCCGGACGGCTACGAGGTCGAGATCTGGTACGAGCTGCCGACACCGGTGGATCCGCCGGCCTGAGCGCCCGCGCCTACGACGCCATGTCCGAGCCCCAGCTCACACCGTCCACGCCTGCCCCCTACGTGCGCACCATCTGGGCACGTTGGGGTGACATGGACTTCAACGGCCACATGCGCAACACGGCGTACCTCGACGCCAGCGGCGACCTCCGTGTGCACTACTTCGCCGATCACGGCTTCACCGCCCGCGAGTTCGAGCGCCTGCAGGTCGGCCCGGTGATCCTGCGCGACACGCTGGAGTACTACCGCGAACTGCACTTGCTCGAAGAGGTGGAAGTGCGGCTGGCGCTGCTCGGGCTCAGCGAGGACGGCAGCCACTTCCGCATGCGCAACGACTTTCGCCGGCTGGACAGCCAGAACGGGCAGAAGATCGCGCGCGTCGAGAGCACCGGCGGCTGGCTCGACCTGCGGGCGCGCAAGCTCACCGCGCCGCCGGAGGAGCTGCGGGCGGTGCTGCACGGCATGCCGCGGGCGGCGGAGTTCGCGAGCCTCGACTCGCTGTTGCGGCGCTGAGGGGCCCTTCGATGCTCGACCACGACCCGGCGGTTGCGATCTGGCTCCCTCGAGCCTCCAAAGGGATCATGCGACTCCAAACCGTCGTCCTCGCACTGGGATCGCTACTCCTCGTCTGTGCATGCAAGAAGTCCGCGGAGGTGGCTCCCGCCGCCGACGAGATGATTGCCGCGAAGCGTGCCCCGAGTGCGCCGGCCGGTCCGGATGCCTTGCGTTCCCTGGGCTACGGAGGCCAGACAGCCCCGGCAGACCAGGCTCGCCAGGCAGGCCAGGGCGAGCAGGCCGCAGCCCCTCGCCTTCCCGACGCCGGCCGCAAGCTGGTCAAGACCGTCGACCTCGAGATGCGGGTCGCCGACACCACCGGCGCCGCGGAGCGCCTGCACCAGCTCGCCGCCGGCATGGGCGGCTACGTCTCCGGCATGTCGGCGGACCGGCGCAACGATCTCCTCTACTACACGCTGACCCTGCGGGTACCGGTCGACCGCCTCGAGGAGACGCTGCGCAAGGTCAAGGCGCTCGCCGAGCGGGTGGAGCGGGAGTCGATCCGCACCGAGGACGTCACCGAGCGCTGGATCGACCTCGAGGCGCGGCTCACCACCCTGCGCGCCACCGAGACCGAGCTGCGCCAGCTGCTCTCTGAGGCGCGGCAGCGACAGCAGAAGGTCGAAGACATCATGGCGGTCTACAGGCAGCTGGTCGAGATCCGCACCTCGATCGAGCAGCTGCAGGCCGAGCAGCAGACGCTCCAGGGGCTCACCAGCCTGTCGACTGTGAACGTGCAGCTGGTGCCCACCGAGGCGGCGCGGCCGCTCGTCGACGAGGGTTGGAACCCGGGCGGTACGCTGCGGCAGAGCTTCCGCACCCTGCTGGGGGCGCTGCAGTCGCTGGTCGACATTGCCATCGTGCTCGCGGTCGTCGTGCTGCCGGTGGCGCTCGCCATCCTGCTGCCGCTGTGGCTGCTCTTCCGGCTCTGGCGGCGCGCCCGCCGGCGCGGCGCCGCCGGCGAGGGTGGATGAGCCGCGGGCCGCGGTCGATCTGCGTCTTCTGCGCCTCGAGCCGCGGGCGTGACGAGGGGCTGCTCGCCGCCGCGCATGACTTCGGGCGGCTGCTCGCGAGCCGCGGCCAGCGGCTCGTCTACGGGGGCGGACGCGTGGGGTTGATGGGTGCGGTGGCCGACGGCGCGCTCGCCGCGGGCGGCGAGGTAGTGGGTGTCATCCCCGAGATGATGGTCGGCCGCGAGCTGGCTCACGAAGGCATCGGCGATCTGCGCGTCGTCGGCTCGATGCACGAGCGCAAGGCGACGATGGCCGATCTCGCCGACGCCTTCGTCGCCCTGCCCGGCGGCATCGGCACGCTGGAGGAGCTCTTCGAGATCTGGACCTGGGGGCAGCTGGGCTTGCACAGAAAGCCATGCGGCCTGCTCGACCTCGGCGGCTACTACTCGCGGCTGCTCGACTTCCTCGCCCACGCGCACGAGTCGGGCTTCATCGGCACCGACACCATGCGGCTGCTGGTGGTCGAGCGCGACCCGGAGCGACTGCTGGAGGAGCTGGCAACGCGCCACCTGCCGGCGATGCCGCGACAACTCAACCGCGCGAGCACCTGATCTCGAAGCGCGAGGACGCCGATGCACCCACGCGCCGCCGACCTCATCGAGACCCTCGGGCTGCAGCCGCACCCGGAAGGCGGGTGGTTTCGCGAGGTCTACCGCTCGACCGACGTGGTGACGCGTGACGGCGCCGCGCGCGACGCGCTCAGCTCGATCTACTACCTGCTAGCCGCCGGACAGCTGAGCCGCTGGCACGTCGTGACGCTCGACGAGGTGTGGAGCTTCCACGAGGGCGACCCGCTGGAGCTGCTCGTCTGCGATCCGCGGGACGGGGGCGTCGAGGTGCTGAAGTTAGGGGCGGTGTCGAGCGACGGCACGCGGCCGCAGCACGTCGTGCCCCGCGGGGTCTGGCAGGCAGCACGGCCCACCGGCGCCTACTCGCTGGTGGGCTGCCAAGTGGGACCTGGCTTCGACTACGCCGACTTCCAGTTCCTCGCCGACCTGCCCGAGGCCGACGCGATCTTCGCCGGCGCGCTGGCGGAGTACGAGTCGCTGCGTTGATTTCGCCTTCGCTGGCGGCCAAGCATCGAGATCGCTTCGCTGCGCTCGCGATGACATTTCACCGTCATCGCGAGGAGCGCAGCGACGAAGCGATCTCGATCTAGAGCAGTTACGGCTGCTCGACGGTGATCAGCCGGTCGATGCCCGCGACCGCCACCGACTGCTTGGCGCCGCCGGGCCAGGTGACGGTGAGCGAGTCGATGCGGGCGGCCTTGCCCAACCCGAAGGTCACCGGCAGCTCCGACTGCGAGAGGTAGGAGCGGTTCGGTGTGACCTGCCGCCGCTGGGTGACGCCGACCGCCACCAGCGCCACCTCGGCGCCGATTCCCTCGCCGCTCTTCCCCGTTCCCGCCTTCCCCTGAAGCCGCACGCGCAGCCAGTGGTTGCCCGACCGCTGAGCGTTGCGCAGCAGCAGCGGCGGTCCCGAGATCTGCAGCAGTAGCACGTCGAGGTCGCCGTCGCCGTCGACGTCGGCGTAGGCGGAGCCGCGCCCGACGATCGGCCGCGCCAGGTCGCCGGTGCTCGCCGCGTCGACGAGGGTGAAGGTGCGCTCGGCCTGCGGCCCGGCGTTCCAGAACAGCTGCGCCGCCTGGCGGTAGGTCTGCGAGGGGTCGACGCGGTCGATGGCTTCCTCGAGGTGGCCGTTCGCCGATAGCAGGTCGAGGCGGCCGTCGAGGTCGTAGTCGAAGAAGAAGGTGCCGAACTTGAGCGCCCGCCGCGACGGTGCGCCGATGCCTTCGGTGATCGCCTCGTCGACGAAGAGCGTCGGGTCGCCTTGCGAGACGTAGAGCGAGGTCATCTCGTTGGCGAAGTTGCCCACCGCGAAGCCGAGCTCGCCGTCGTTGCGGTAGACGGCGGCGTCGACGCCCATAGCGCCGGTGGCGTTGCCGTCGCGGTCGTAGGCGAGCCCCCACGCCTCGCCCACTTCCTCGAAGGTGCCGTCGCCGTTGTTGTGGAAGAGGAACTTGCGCACGGTGTCGTTGGCGACGAGCAGATCGGTCCTGCCGTCGCCGTCGACGTCGACGGGCATCACCGCGAGCGCCTTGCCCGCCGGCGCCTTGGTGGCCGGGTTGTCGACACGGATGCCCGCCGCCGCGGAGACGTCGGTGAAGGTGCCGTCGCCGTCGTTGCGGTAGAGGTAGGAGTACGTGCCCTGGTAGTTGAGTGGCGGCCCGTAGGCCCGGCCGACGCCGGTGAGCTGGTAGCCGACCTTGCGGTCGATGGCCGGTGACCACTGCACGTAGTTGCAGACGAAGAGGTCGAGGTCGCCGTCGTTCTCGAGGTCGAAGAAGGCGGTGCCGGTGCTCCAGGCATCCGGCTCGCCCGCCACCCTCGCTTTGGCGGTCACGTCGACGAGGCGCCCCTCGACGTTGCGCAGCAAGTGGTTGCCGCCCTGGTTTGTTTTGGTCCCGACTGCGGTGACGAAGGCGTCGGTCCAGCCGTCGCCGTCGTAGTCGCCGACGGCGACGCCCATGCCGTAGAAGTCGAGCTGCGGGGCCTCGGCGGCGGTGACGTCCGTGAAGTGGCCGCGGCCGTCGTTGCGGTAGAGCGTCACCGTCGACGAGTGCGGCCGCTTCGGATCGCCGGGCCACGTGGTGCCGTTGACCAGCAGCAGGTCCGCGTCGCCGTCGCGGTCGAGGTCGAAGAAGGCGCCGCCGCCGCCGATCGTCTCCGGCAGCAGCTTGGCGCCGGTGGCGCCGTTGAAGTGCACGAAGCCGATGCCCGCCTCGCGGGTGACGTCGGTGAAGCGGACCGCGGGCGGCGTGCCGGCGGCGCGGCTCTCCACGGGCGGCGCCGCAGCGATCGCGGCGGCCGGCTTCTCCGCCGGCGCCCGGCGCAGCCACCACACCACGCCCGCAACGACCACGGCGATGGCGAGCAGCGCGAGGCCCGACCAGCGCAGCGCCTGGCCGATGACACGGTCGTCTTCGGGAACGAGGTCGTCGTCGGCCGCGGTAGGCGCGGGGCCTCCCGGCGCCACCACGCGCGCCGTCTCATCTTTGCGATCGCCGGGAGTCTCGAACGGTTCGGTCATGCGTTCCTCAGGGTCCCCCGCCGCCGGCAGGCGCTGCGGCTGTGAGCGAAGCAGGTCGCGGCGGCGGCGCCGGCGCGGTTCCCGCGACCGTGGTGCCGCCCTCGCGAACCGCGTAGCGCTCGGCGAGCGGCGCCACGCTCGCCGGCGCGCCGAGCTCGACGGCGGCCGGCCGTTGCAGGTCGTAGATGACGATCGCCTCGGCGGCGTGGTCGGCGGCGGGGTCGCGCTCGCGCGCGATGGCGATGGCGCGGTCGCGGGCGTTGTCGTCGGGTTTGTACTTCTGGTGCAGCGCCTGGTGCTCGCGCCCCTTCTCCTTCTCGCCGAGCTGCAGGTAGAGCAGGCCGAGGTTGTAGTGCGCCGTGACGTTCTCGGGGTCGATGGCGAGCGTCTGCTCGTAGGTCGCCGCCGCGCGGCGCAGGAACGCCTCGCGCGCCGCCTTGCGCGCCGGGCCGCGCTCGAGACGCGCGCGCTCGAAGAGCGACTCGCCCAGCTCGTTGAGCAGGTTGTAGTCCTTGGAGAAGTCGAAGCCGCGCTCGCGCAGGTCGGGGCCCGAGGCCGCGACGATCGAGCTGAAGGCGGCGATCGCCTGGTCGAGGTTGCCGTTCTGCTTGTCCACCAGCCCAGTGAGCCAGGCGAGCGTCCAGGGCGCCGGCTTGGGGTCGAACTTCGCCGCCCGCTGCAGCGCGGCGACGGCCTTGTCTTCCACCGTCCCCTGGGCGAGGTAGACGCGGGCGAGGTTGAGCGGTCCGTCGGGCTTGCCGAGCTCCTCGACCCGCGCGAACGCCGCCTCGGCGCCCACCAGCTCGCCCTTGGTCTTCGGGCCCGCCTTGCGCAGCAAGCCGATGCCGTAGTCGTTCCAGCGCTGCCATTCATCCGCGATGGGCGACGGCTCGTTGCTGACAGCGGCACCACCGCCGAGCGGGAACGTAATGCGGTCCGTGGCGAGCGTGAGGATCGGCAGGTCGTTGTCGCGCCCCTTGCCGAAGACGTACTGCATGTAGGTGCTGTCGAACTTGCGGTAGCGCAGCCACGCTTCCACCGTCACCGGGCCGCTGACGTCGGCCGGCACGTCGAGCCGGTAGTGGACGACATCGGCCGCCCCCGGCGGGATCTGGTGGTTGTAGAGCGGCACGAAGATGTCCTGAGGGTTGCGGCGGTCGATGCGGTTGCCGTCGCGGTCGAGCATGTAGACGTTGGCGAAGTGGGCCCATGGGTCGACCTGGTGCGCCGGCCCCATGCCGCCGCTGCGCCCGATCACCCGGCCGCCGCTGCTCACCCGCACGTCGAGCCAGACCTCGTTGGAATCCACCGTCCCCTGCGTGAACGGGTGGCCCATCTTCACCGTCCGCACCACCGCTTCGAGCAGGTAGCTCTTCCCCGGCGCGAGCGCGGGGACTCGCGGGCGCAGCGGCGCCGTCAGCTCGCCCTCGATCGACCCACCCTCCTTGACCCCGAAGAGGTCGACCCGCATCACCCCCTCGGTGAACTTGCGGTGGGCCTCGACGGCAGCCGGCGGCATGCCGACCAGCGCCGGGATGGCCGTGTTGGCGCCGACGAACTGGTGGCCGTGGATGTCGCGATCGCCGTCGTCGTCGAAGTCGCGGGCGCCGAAGTCGTCGCTCTCGGCGAGCGGCATGTGGCAGCCGGCGCAATTCTTCTGCGCCTTCGGGGGGTAGTAGAAGCTCTGCACGCCGTGGCCCGAGACGCCCGACAGCAGGTAGGTGTCGTAGTGGTTCTGGCCGCGCAGGAACTTGTAGTGGTTGAGCTCGGGCGGCAGGTGCACCTTGTGGCAGGTGCTGCAGAACTCCGCCGTGCGGTGCAGCGGCTTCAAGAAGGTTTGCTTGTGCAGCTCGGGCTTGGCCTTGACGAGCTGGCGGTTCACCCAGCGCAGTGTCGCGTGCTCACTGAAAGCAAACGGATAGTGCGCCGGCTCCTCGATCGTGTAGTCGGCGTTGCCGCGCACGCTGTTGACGTGGGTGATCGAGTGGCAGGTGGTGCAGGTGATCCCCGCCTGCGCGGTGGGATCGTGCACGTCGTCGAACTTGGGATCGTCGAACTTGCCGGAGAAGAAGACCGCCGGGTCGTGGCAGCCAGCGCACCAGCGCGCCGCCCGCACGTCGCCGTCGCGCCGCAGCGACACCTG
>DATNCU010000655.1:0-5768 GCA_035607145.1 Thermoanaerobaculia bacterium | reverse complement strand
GGTCAAGACCGACTTCGAGTTCTACCAGAAGTTCAACAACGCGACCCTCGCCACCAACTACGTCGGCAACCTCCTCGGCTACGCCTCGACGATCTACTCCCACGAGCTCAACACCAGCCTGGTGGTGCAGTCGGTGAGCCTGTGGGCCACGGCGAGCGATCCCTGGACGCAGACCAGCACGCTGTGCGGCCTGATGGAGTTCGGCCGCTACTGGAACAAGAACAAGACCGGCACCTCGCGGACGATCGCGCACTTCATGAGCGGCAAGAGCCTCGGCGGCGGCATCGCCTGGCTCGGCGTGCTGTGCAGCAACGGCTTCAACACCTCGGCGAGCTGCCCCGGCATTCCCACCGACGCGGCGTGGGGCGGCGGCTACGGCTTCACCGCCAGCCTCTCCGGCACCTTCGACATCAACAACCCGACGGTGATGTGGGACATCATGTCGGTCTCGCACGAGATCGGCCACAACTTCAACTCGCCGCACACCCACTGCTACGCCGGCATCGGCGGCAGCAGCAGCCCCATCGACCAGTGCTACGGCACCGAGAGCGGCTGCTACGCGGGCGCGCGCATCCTGCCCGGCCCCGCCGGCGCCGGCAGCGGCACGATCATGAGCTACTGCCACTTGGTGCGCAGCAGCTACACCGACGTCAGCCTCAACTTCGGCACCGGCCACCCCTACGGCGTGCAGCCCGGGCGCGAGGCGACGCGGATGAAGAGCTTCGTCACCTCGGTGGCGGGCGGCAACCCGAGCTGTCTCGCGCCGGCGGCGGCGAGCACCGCCATCTTCGCCAACGGCTTCGAGAGCGGCGTCGCGGCATGGACCGGCGGCAAGAAGCCTTGAGCGGTGGCCCCTGCCGCCAGTGACCACCCCGCGGCGCTGTTGACAGACACCGCGGCAGACGCAATCGTCAGCCCGCGTGGGCGAGATGACCGCAGACGCGGAGTGGATCGCCCTGCTGCTCGCCGGGGACGCGGCCGCGATCGCGCAGGTGCGGACCTGGGTGGGGGCGGCGCTCGCCCGCTACCGCAATCGTCTCGGCGCCGAGGTCGAGGACCTCGAGCAGGAGGTGCTGCTCGACCTGATGGAGGCGCTCGCCGCCGGGCGCTTCCGCCAGCAGAGCCGCCTCGAGACCTACGTCCACGCCTTCGCCCGCTACAAGTGCGTCGACCGCCTGCGCGTCCTGGGCAGGCGCGACATGGTGGAGATCGACGAGGAGGCGCTCGCCTTCGACGCTCCCTCGGCCCTCGACGAGCTGGCGCAGCGGGAGACGGCGGCGCTCGCCGCCCGCATCGCCGCGGCGCTTCCCGCCCCCTGCCGGGAGCTGTGGGAGATGATCGCCGACGGCATGTCCTACCGCCAGATGAGCGGCGCCACCGGCCTGTCCGAGGGGGCCATCCGGGTGCGCGTCCACCGCTGCCGCCAGCGCGCGATCGAGCTGCGGCTGCGGCTGCTCGCCGGGGAGGACCTGTAACGAAATCGCGGCGGCGACGACAAACCTGGAAAGCGCTCGGTGAACGCCAACTCCGATCCGCATCGATGACTGCCCGAGCCTGCCACCGCACTGTCCTCGCCCTCCCGTGGCTGCTCAATGGCAGCCTCGAGACGGTCGAGCGCCGTGCCGTCCGCGAGCACCTCATCGGCTGCGCGGCCTGCCGGGCGGAGCTGGTGCGGACCCGCGAGGTCCTGGCGGCGGTCCAGGCCGGGCGAGCGGCGATGCCGGCCGAGCCGGCAGCGACCGCGGCTGCCGCTGGCCGCGTCTCACTCTTCCGCCGCGCGGCGACCAGCCGGCAGACACACCGCCTGGCCTGGGCGGCGATGATCGCTGCCCTGGTGATCTCGGCCGGAAACGTCTGGCTGGCCGTGCGCCGGGCCGAGCGTCAGCTCACGGCGGAGTCGCGGCGCACCGGCGCGGCGCCGGTCCAGGCGACGGAATCGGCGAAGGCCACGCCACCAGCGGCGCCGGTGTCGGTGAGCGCTCCCGCTCCGACCATGGCAGCGATCCCCGTCCCGGCGCCGGCAGAGGGGCAACCAGCTTTCGAACCGCCGAGGGCGCGTCGCTCCTCTTCCAAAGCCAGCCCCTCGACGAGCCGGCCGACATCGGCGGAGACGATCTCCGTCACCGACTTCGAAGGCGGTTCGTTAGCTTCGTTCGACACCGCAAACCAACCCGCCTCGCCCACGCGGGCCAGGCAGGTCCCGCAACCCAGCTCGTCTTCCATCTTCTCGGGCGGCTTCGAGAACGGGGACCTGGGAGAATGGCAGAAAGAAACCAGTCCGAGAGGAGAGAGCAAGAGATGAGCGCTCCGAAGATTTCCTGGAAGCATTGCCTGGCCCTGGCGGTCGTGGCGCTTGCCCTTGGCGCGACCGCCGCCAACGCGGTCAGCACCATCACCGTGCCGGCCTGCACCGCCTCGACGCCGAACACCGACCGCTTCGCCGGCGGTTGCGGCGCGCACGTCACCTTCGACGGCAGCGCCACCGACGCCTGGGTCGCCGACTTCAGCCCCAGCGGCGAGAGCGAGTACCGGGTGCGGTTCATGGTCAACCTCAGCGGTTTGACCACGCCCGGCGACTTCGACAACTTCGTCGCCTACTCGGGGACCGACACCAACGGCACGCCGCCGCCCGGCTCCTCGCGCTTCCGCATCACCTACGGCCCGGCCGCCAACGGCGAGGAGAACCTCTTCGTCAGCGCCCGGCTGACGAACGGGACCGAGGTCACCTCGACGCCCGGCATCCTGCTCAAGCACGGCTGGCACTCGATCGAGGTGCACTGGCTGCGCTCCGCGCCCGCGCAGTCCAACGGTCTCGTCGAGCTCTGGGTCGACGGCGTCAAGAAGACCGCCGAGATGGCCGGCCTGGCGGCCATCGACAACAACTCCTCGAACACCGGGATCGACCATGGCCGCTGGGGAGCCGAAGGGTTCGACGGCGCCACCGGATCGATCTCCATGGACGCCTTCGCCTCCCAGCGCACCGGCTACATCGGGCCGGAAGCCGCCTTCGCCGACGTGCCGACGAACCACGCCTTCTTCAAGAACATCCAGGGGCTCTACGCGGGCCGCATCACCTCCGGCTGCGGCAACAACCCGCTGATCTTCTGCCCGCTCGACAAGACCAACCGCGGGTCGATGGCCGTGCTGCTGATGCGCACCAAGTTCTACTACCTCGATCACCTGCCGGCGGTGCCGGCCCTCGTCACGCAGAACATCTTCGCGGACCCGGAGTACGACCCGGCTCAGTGCGCCTCGACGCCGAGCGGCTGCACCCTGCTGTTCACCGAACCCTACGCCGAGGCGCTCTACAACGCCGGCATCACCAAGGGGTGCGGCACGAACCCGCTCAAGTTCTGCCCGGGCAACCAGATCGCGCGCGCCGAGATGGCGGTCTTCATCCTGCGCATGCTCAACGGATCGAACTACCAGCCGCCGCCGAACACCGGGCAGTTCCAGGACGACGAGTTCAACCCCAACACCTGCGCGAACGTGCCCGCGGTCGCGTGCTCCATGCTCTGGATGAACGACTGGGCCGAGGTGTTCTTCAACCTCGGTTTGACGACCGGTTGCGGTGACGTCAACCACTTCTGCCCGGCCAACCGCAGCGTTCGCCTCGAGATCGCCGCCTTCCTGACGCGCAGCGCGCTCGGGATCCCGTTGCAGGAGCTCGGTCCCTGAGGACGCCTGCCGCAGCCGAGCACTGACCACTGACCCTTACGCCCGGCGGCCGTCCGCCGGGCGTCGTGTTTCGGGCGGTATCGGCGCAACCGCGATCAGCCGTGCACTGTTGAGCACACCAGCCTGCGGCTCCTGCGGCGGCGCCTGGAGCGACGACCCCGAGGGCTCGGCGACGCCTCGGCTGGTGTGGGTCAAGGACGACTACCGCATCGTCGAGTGCCCTCACTGCGGGGTGCTCGCGACCTCGTTGCCGGCGGCGTTCGACCCGGCGGCCGTCTACTCGCGCGACTACTTCCAAGGCGGCGACGCGGTCGGCTACGCCGACTACCTGGGCAGCGAGGCGGCGCTCGCCGCCGAGTACGCCGCGCGCCTCGCCGTGGTGCGCTCCCACGTCGCCGGCGGGCGGCTGCTCGAGCTGGGCTGTGCCACCGGCGGGTTCCTCGCCGCCGCCCGCGCGTGCTTCGAGGTGCAGGGCCTCGACGTCTCCGCGTTCGCCGTCGAGGAGGCCCGCAAGAAGGGTCTCGACGCCGCTGTAGGGTCGCTCGAGGCGGCCGAGCTCGCCCCCTTCTTCGACGCCATCGTCGCCTTCGACACCATCGAGCACGTCACCGAGCCCCGTCGCGTCGCTGCCCGCGCCTTCGAGCTGCTGCGGCCGGGAGGCTGCCTCGTGCTCAGCACGGGCGACGCCGGCAGCCTGCTCGCGCGCCTCAGCGGGCGCCGCTGGCGTCTGCTCACGCCGCCGCACCACCTCTGGTTCTACCATCGGCGCAGCATGAAGCGCCTGCTCCGCGGCGCCGGCTTCGAGCTCGCCGGGATCTCCTATCCGTCGCGCCTGGTGCCGCTCTCGCTGGCCTGGTACCAGCTCTTCCGCGGACGGCTCGGCCGGTTGCCTGCGTGGCTAGGGGACCGCGTGCTGCGCGTCAACCTCTTCGACACCATGACGGTGGTCGCCCGCCGGCCCACCACGTGAATGCCGAAGCGCCTCGAGCTCGGAGGCGAGGATCGCCACCGACTGGGCAAGGTCCTTGTTGCGGTCGGTGATGTCGGAGAGCCGCAGCGAGTAGTGCAACGCCACCAGCGTCAGGAAGCCGAGACCGAAGAGAAAGATCACCGAGTTGGCGTTGTAAGCGCCCACCAGGTGGGTGACGCCGATGAGCAGCTTGCCCCAGAACGCCAGCAAGGTCATCGCCGCGGTGATGGCGATCCACAACAGCGAGTACTCCTCCTTCAGCCGGCGGCGCCGCACCAGGTCGACGGCGAGGATGAACATGCCGAGGGCGATGACGGCGGCGATCATCTGGGCGCGGAACGGCAAGGTATTCATGTCGTACCTCCTCGGGGCTCGTCGGCGGACGGCGCGAGCGATTCCGGCGTGCGCCCGCGCAGCGCGTCGGAGATCGCCTCCTTGCTCGGCGCCACCTTCGGCGGCGCCTCGCGCAGCATTACCACCAGGACCGACAGCATCATCTTGAACGGGTAATAGAGCGAGCGCAGCGTCGTCGTCGACGACTGGCCGCGCTGGCGCTGCCGCATGTTGACCGACACCTCGGTCAGCCGGAACCCCGCGCGTTTGAGCAAGACCAGACTCTCGGCATCCGGGAAATCGGTCGGGTAATAGCGCGCGAAGTAGCGATAGGCGTCGCGGTTCAAGGCGCGAAACCCGGAAGTCGTATCGGTGATGCGCTGGCGCATCGCCCAGCGCGCGACGAAGGCGAAGAGCACCATGCCGAACCGTCGCGCGACGGGCGCGCGGTAGCCGGTGGGACGCAGGAAGCGGCTGCCGATCACCACGTCAGCCTCGCCGCGGGCGAGTGGACCGACGATCAGGCCGATCTCCGCGGGATCGTGCTGGCCGTCGCCGTCGACCTGCACGACGGCGTCGTAGTCGTTCGCCTCGGCGAACTTGAAGCCGGTCTGCACCGCGCCGCCGATGCCGAGGTTGAACGGCAGCCGGACGACCGCGGCACCGCGCGCGCGGGCGATGGCGGCGGTGGCGTCGACGGAGCCGTCGTCGACCACGACGACGTCGAGGCTCGGGTCGTACGCGCGCAGCTCGTCCAGCACGCCCGCGATCGCCGCCTCCTCGTCGC
>DATNCU010000652.1:0-6451 GCA_035607145.1 Thermoanaerobaculia bacterium | reverse complement strand
TGGGTACCCTGCATTGGGTATCGGCTGCTGAGGCAATAGATGTTGAAGTGCGGCTATATGACCGGCTATTCGAGAACGAGGACCCAGATACGGCAGGGGACTACCGAGACGGCCTCAATACCGACTCGTTGCGCGTGATTGAGCGCGCGAAAGCGGAGCCGGGGCTCGCCACGGCAGAACCTGGTAGCCGCTGGCAATTCGAACGGCAGGGCTTCTTCTACCTCGAACCGGAGTCGGCACTCGAGGGCAGAACTGTTTTCAACCGTGTCGTTACGTTGAAAGACACTTGGGCAAAGTTGGTGCGGCAACATCTAGATCTGGACTGGGCAGAGAAACAGAGGCAGGAGACCGAAAGGCTGGAGGCCGTTAGATCGGAGCTAAGACAGCATGCTGCGGTGCCCGTTGACCCGCTCGCCGGTTTGTCCGACCCGCAGCGGGAAATCGCCACTAGCTTGAGCGGCGCGCATGGTGTGTCGGTCGAGTCTGCGCGCGTGCTTGCTGCACAGAAGCCACTTCGGGATCTTTTCGACGCGGGTGTCAGCGCCGGAGCCGCTCCTCGTCGCTTAGCCAACTGGATCGCCAACGAGCTGCAGCGCGAGCTCGAGGCAGCGGGCGTCGACGCGGCGAACGCGCCTTTCGGCGGCGCGGCGCTGGCCGAGCTGCTGGCGCTCGTCGACGGCGGCAAGCTCTCGGCCACGGCCGCGAAGACGGTGCTCGGCGAGCTGGTGCGCGAGGGCGGCAGCCCGGCCGCCATCGTCGCCGCGCGCGGACTGGCGCAGGTGAGCGACGAAGCGGCGCTCACCGAAGCCGTGGCGCGCGTGGTCGGGCGCGAAGCCGCCAACGCCGCCGCCTATCGCGATGGCCGCACCGGCCTCCTCGGCTGGTTCGTCGGCCAGGTGATGAAGGAAACCGGCGGCCGCGCCAATCCGCAGCTGGTCCAGCGCCTCGTGCGCGAGCGCCTCGACGACAGCGTAGCCGGCTGACGCCACTGACGGAGCGCGGGCGCCAGCGTCGCCGCCGACTGCGTGGGATACTTCGAGGGCGATCCTGGAGAGAGTCGATGCGCTCCCCCGTCGCGTCGCACCCGTCCATCGCGCCTACGAAGGCGATCGCCGTCGTCGCGCTCGCCATCGCCGCGCTCGCCGGCGCAGCGCTTTTCGCTGCCAGCCCCGCGGCGGCGGACGAGATCACCTGGCTCACCATGGAGTTCCCGCCGTTCTACATCCACGCCGGCAAGGACCGCGGCCAGGGGATCGCCGACGCCGTCTCGCACCTGCTGCAGCGCCACCTCGGCAATCACACCCACCGCGAGGAGCTCGCCGAGCCGGCGACGATCATGACCCGCCTCAAGGCGGGCGATCACGTCTGCTCCGCGGCCTACATCAAGACCCCCGAGCGCGAGCGCGTCCTCGAGTTCTCGCTGCCCGACCTGATCCTGCCGCCGCACGGCATCACCGCGCGGCGCGCGACGGTGCCGCGGTTGACCGGCGGTGCCGCCCGGCCGGTGTCGCTCGCCAAGCTGCTCGCCAACCGCAAGCTACGGCTCGCGGTGGCGGTGGGGCGCTCTTACGGCCCGACGCTCGACACCCTGCTCGAGCGCACGAAGGGGAGCAACCACGTCTACTGGCGGCACGGCGAGGACATCTACCGCAGCCTCTTCGACATGCTGCTCAAGGGCAGTGTCGACTACCTGGTCGGATATCCGTACGAGGCGCTCTACATGTCGCGCGAGCGCGGCGTCGAGGGGCAAGTGGTGACCCTGCCGCTCGTCGAGTTGCCCGAGTACACGCTCGCGCACGTCGTCTGCCCGAAGACGCCTTGGGGGCGCGCGGTGGTGTCCGAGGTCAACCGCGCGCTCGAAATCGAGCGGCCGCGGCCGGAATACCGGCAGGCCATCGAGCGTTGGCTCGATCCAGGGCTGCTACCGGAGTTCCGGGGGCAATACGAGGCGAAGTTCCTCGGCGGCGCCGCGCCGGCGCAATAACGTCGGCAGTCATCGCGAGCGAAGCGAAGCGATCTCGATGCTGCGAGGTCGAGATTGCTTCGTCGCTGCGCTCCTCGCAATGACGAGCGTCCGGTTCGGTAGCTAGCCCGCGGCGCCGACCGCGGCCTTGATGCGCTCGACCTGCCGCAGGTGCACGAGGTCGTGCGCGGCGTAGAGCTTGAGCATGTGCGCCACTGATTCCTCGCCGCGTTCGGTGTGCACGCCGACCCGCTGCATGTCTTCGGGCGTCGCCGCGCGCACGAGTCGGAGGTTGGCGGGCCGCAGCGCCTTGAACAGCGCCAGCGAATCGGCGAGCGCGGCGTCGCGGTAGCGCAGCCGTGCCGCCCAGGCGTCCTGGTCGTAGCCGGTGATCCGCGGGCGATCGTCGGCGAGCACGCGGCGGAGCCGGTAGCCCCACACCAGCTCGCTGTCGGCGAGGTGGGCGACCACCTCGGCGATCGACCACTTACCGGGCTTCTCGGGACGGCGCAGACGCTCATCGTCGAGACCGACGACGGTGAGCTCGAGGGCAGCCGGCGTCGCCTCGACGACCGTCAGCGGGTCGCGGTCGCCCAGCAGGTCGAGGAGGGCGCGCACGTACCCGGTCGTTCCGCCCGGCTGCTGCGCCTCGGCGAAGTTGTTGGCAAACTGCGATTCGACGATGGCTTCGGACATCACGACACCTCCTCTTCGCCGAGCTCTGCTTCCACCTCGAGCTCCACCTTCCACGCGGCATCGAGCAGCCGCGTGACGATCATCGTCGCCACCGGCGGCCCGCTGCCGAACAGCTCGCGGTGCGCGCGCCCCACCTCGTCGGCCTCGGCGGGATCGGTGATGTACATGCGCGTGCGCACCACGTCCTGCGGCCGCGCGCCGAGCCGCGCCAGCGCCTCGACGGCGATCTCGCCGCAGCGCAACATCTGGCGGTAGGCGTCAGTGGCCAGCGCTTCACCCGGCCGCGGAATCGGCGCCGTGCCCGCCACCTCGACGCGGCGGCCGCGGCGCAGCGCGCGGCAGAAACCGTAGCGCTCTTCGAAGGGCGAGCCGGAGCGGACGCGCTCGCTGTCTCGCGGGTCGGCCACGGCCCGATTCTGTCTCAGATCGGACCGGACTCGTCGTCGCGCTCGAGCACCGGAGCGAGGCGGCCCGTCACCTGCGCGAGGCGTCGCAGCCGCGCCGGCTCGTCGCCGCGCGGCAGCCCCGGGGGCACCCGCCAGGCCCAGTTGCCGGCGGCGCGGCCGGGCACGTTCATGCGCGCCTCGCTGCCGAGGCCGAGCACGTCCTGCATCGGCACGATCGCAAGGCGGCTCGGCGAGGTGTAGGCGGCGCGGATGAGCTGCCAGTGCGGCCCCTCGCCGTCGTGGCCGAGGTAGTCGAGCAGCCGCCGCCGCGCCTCGCCGCCGAGCCGGGTGAACCAGCCGACCGTGGTGTCGTTGTCGTGGGTGCCGGTGTAGACCACCGAGCGGCGCGGGTGCTGGTGCGGCAGGTGCGTGCTGTCCTCCTCGTCGAAGGCGAACTGCAGCACCTTCATCCCCGGCAGCGCCGCCCCGTCGCGCAGCGCCTCGACGTCGGCGGTGATGGTGCCGAGGTCCTCGGCCACGATGGGCAGCCCGCCGAGCCCGCGTTTCAGCGCGGTGAAGAAGGCCATCCCTGGGCCCTCGACCCACTCGCCGACGACGGCGCTCTCCTCCGCGGCCGGTATCCGCCAGTAAGCCGCGAAGCCGCGGAAGTGGTCGATGCGTACGCGGTCGGTGAGCTCCAGGCTGCCGCGCAGGCGGTCGATCCACCACGCGTAACCGTTGGCCGCCATGCGTTCCCAGCGGTAGAGCGGGTTGCCCCAGCGCTGGCCGGTGGGGCTGAAGTAGTCCGGCGGCACGCCGGCGACGTGGAGCGGCCGGCCGCTCTCGTCGAGGTCGAACAGCTCCTGATGCGCCCACACGTCGGCGCTGTCGTGCGCGACGTAGATCGGCAGGTCGCCGAGCAGCCGCACCCCGCGCCGCGAAGCCGCCCCGCGCAGCTTCCCCCACTGGTTGAAGAAGAGGAACTGCACGAAGCGGTGGTAGCCCGTCTCCACCAACAGCTCGCGCCGCGCCGCCTCCAGCGCGTCCGCATCGCGGCGCGTGAGCGGCGCCGGCCACTCGTACCACGGCGCTCCGCCGTGCCGATCCTTGAGCGCCCGATAGAGCTCCCAATCGCCCAGCCACGCCGCGTGCCGCGCATCGGCCGCGAAGTCACGGAAGCGATCGCGCAGCGCGGGATCACCCTCGCGCCGAAAGCGATCCCACGCGTCCCGCAGCAGCGTCTCTTTCCACGCGCCGGCGGCCGCGAAATCCACGCGCTCCTTCGGAAACGCCGGCACGTCCGCGAGCGCCGAGGGCGGCACCAGCCCGTCCTCCACCAGCCGCTCGGGCGAGATCAACAGCGGATTGCCCGCGAACGCCGACAACGCCGTGTACGGCGAATCCCCATCCCCCGGCGGCGTCAGCGGCAGCACCTGCCAAAGCCCCAATCCCGCCGCCACCGACCACTCCAAAAACGCCTCGGCGCCAGGGCCGACGTCCCCGACGCCAAACGGCCCCGGCAGCGAGGTGGGGTGAAGGAGGATTCCAGCGCGGCGCATCGAGCGGCTCGGTGATGCGGCCGGTGCAAGCACCGCGCCGCGCGCCCCGACTCATCGCGGAGCGCGCGGAGACTATGCGATCCAGCTGACTACTTGCTCATCACCGGCGGCAGCGAAAGATCCCGCCGCACCGTGTACCGCTTGCTGTCGAACCCGCGACAGATCGCCAGCGTCTTCGCCACCTGCGCCCGCCACGCGTCGGCGCCGATCGCCTTCACCGCCGCCGCGTTGATCTCCGCCAAGTTCGCGGCGTCCTTCGCCGGCGTGCTCACCACCCACAACGGCCCATCGTTGCCCAGCACCAGCTTGTGCACGCTGTACCCGTAGGGCACCTTCGCGTTCTCGAACAGCTTCTTCCACGACGCCGCCACCTCGGCCGCCGCATCCTCGTAACCCGGCAGCACGTAGTAGAAGTCGAGCTGGTAGTAGCCGGCGTTCTGCGGCGTCACTGCCGCGCCCGCTGGCCAGTACGTTCCTTCCGCCACTTCGAGGAAGGCGTTGTCGTCGGCCCTCGAGAAGGTGGCGCCGCTGCGCCGGAACAGGTCGCCGAGCTTCTCCGGGCCCACCGCCTTCGCCAGCTCGTCGAACGACGCCAGCAAGGTGTCCGCCCCGCCGAGGTTCTTGATCGGGGTGATGAAGTTGTACGTGAGGTCCTCGCCCATCAACGCGGTGAAGGCGAAGGTCGGCATCGTCGAGCGGTTTGCCTGCACCAGCGAGATGAACTCCTTGGTCGTCGCCTCGTAGTCGGCGAGCTTGCCGGGAAGGGCGTGCTCCCGGTGAACGATGAACATCTGCGGCGCCGCGGCAGCGCCTTGGGCGAGCGCGGCGGTGCCGGTGAGCGCGGCAAGGGCGACGGCGAGCGACAGCGAACGGAGACGGTCGGTCATGGTTCCTCCTCGACGGATGGGATCGTTAGGGGACAGCGAATCTACGGAGCGTAACCGCGTTCGGATGCGCTCAGAGCAGTTGCAGCTGCGCCGGCCGGAGGACCCCCCACGCCGCCGCCTCGACGGCATCCAGCCACCCCTCGCGCGCGTCGGGCTGCAGCCGCAGCGCTTCCAGCCCGCGCCGCTCGAGCTCACGGTCCAGCCGCTCTTCGACGAGCTGCTGGAAGGCGGGGTCGGCGGCGCGGATGCCGTCGGGCAGCAGGCGGCCGACGATGGGCACGTGCACCAGCAGCTGGTAGCTCTTCATCCAGGTGCCGACGACACTCTGCAGCGGCTCGCGATCGCCGGCGGCGAGCAGCAGGTAGACGTAGTTGTCCAGCACGCTGCGGTCGCAGAGCACCACCGGGTAGCGGGCCGCCGCCACCAGCTCCTCCGCCACCTGGGTGTGGAGGATCCACGACTGCGCGGCGACGCTGGTCTCCTCGTTGATCGGCAGCGGGCAGCGGCGCGCCACCTCGTGTACCACCTCCAGCGAGACGTCGCGCGCCTTGAGCCGCGCGGCGAGGCCGAAGGCGAGGGTGGTCTTGCCGACGCCGTGGCTGCCGATGAAGGCGATCTTGCAGCGCGGATCGGTGGGCACGGCGCACATCCTAAGGCGCGGGCCGCGCCGGCGGCACCATCGCCTGCGCCGTTCGTACCGGCTCGCTTGTCAGCGCCCGCCACCCTCGACATACTCCGCACCGGTGCGGGTCCCCCTCCACACGCGGATGTTGATCGGCGGCGTCGTCGGCGCCGGCGGCGGCGTGCTCGCCTACTTCCTCGCCGGCCAGTCGCCGCTGCTCGCCGGCTTCGTGAAGTACGTGACGCAGCCGGTGGGGCAGATCTTCCTTCGCCTGCTGTTCATGCTGGTGCTGCCGCTGATCTTCGCGGCGCTGGCGCTCGGGGTGGCGGGGCTGGGCG
>DATNCU010000650.1:0-3207 GCA_035607145.1 Thermoanaerobaculia bacterium | reverse complement strand
CCCCGCGCTCTTGGCGACGCGGTACTTGCGCTCGAGGCACAGCGCCAGCAGCTCCTTGGTCGTCGTCTTCCCCGACGAGCCGGTGATGCCGATCAGGCGCTCGGGCACCTCGCGGCGCACGGCGCGGGTCAACGCGTGCAGCGCGTCGTAGACCTTCGGCACGCGGATCACCGCGCCGCTCGGCATCGAGGGCGTGGCACCGGTGGCGGGGCCGCCGGCACCGCCCTCTTCCAGCGCGTCGGCGAGCGGCACGGCGTGCTCCACCACCGCGGCCGCGGCGCCGCGCTCCAGCGCCGCGTTGACGAAGTCGTGGCCGTCGACGCGCTCGCCCTGCAGCGCGAAGAACAGCTCGCCACCTTCGATCCTGCGCGAGTCGAACGTCGCCCGCGTCCACCGCGCGTCGGGATCGCCGCGCACGATCTCGCCGCCCATCGCCACGGCCGCCTCAGCCACCGTTCGCCGCACTGCTGCGCTCCTGCAACGCGTGGAGGGCTTCCTCGCGGTCCGAGAACGGGTGCTTGACTCCGGCGATCTCCTGGCCGGTCTCGTTGCCCTTGCCGGCGATGAGGATCGACCAGTCGGCACCGGCGATGGCGATCGTGCGGTGGATGGCGTCGCGGCGATCGGGCAGCATGCGGTAGTTGGTGTTGCCGCTCGCCCGCACGCCCTCTTCGATCGCCGCCATGATCGATTGCGGGTCCTCGCTGCGCGGGTTGTCGGAGGTGACGACGACGAGGTCGGCGAGCTGCCCCGCCCGCTTCCCCATCAGCGGCCGCTTGCCGCGGTCGCGGTCGCCGCCGCAGCCGAAGACCACCGCCAGCTTGCGGCTGGGGTCGAGACCGCGCACGGCGTGAAGGGCATGGAGCAGGCCGGCGTCGGTGTGCGCGTAGTCGATGAAGACCGGGAAGGGCTGGCCGAGGTCGACCGGCTCCATGCGGCCGGGCACGGGTTTCACCTCGCGCAGGCCGGCGGCGATCGCCTCGCGCGGCAAGCCGAGCGCCTCGCCGACGGCGATCGCCGCCAGCAGGTTCTCGAGGTTGTAGTCGCCGATCAGCGCCGTCTCGATGTGCAGCGGCCCGCGCGGCGTGGCGATGCGGCCGCGGATGCCCTTGGTGTCGATGACAACGTCCTCGGCGTAGACGTCCGCGTCGTCCTCGTCGCCGTAGGTGACGATGCGTGGAGCATTCGCGTCCGTGCTCGCGCGCAGCTCCTCCCCCAGCCGCAGGGCGTAATCGTCGAACGTGTTGAGCACCGCGGCGCCGCCGGCCTTGAGCCGCTCGATGAAGAGACGCCGCTTCGCGAGGTAGTACTCCTCCATCGTGCCGTGGAAGTCGAGGTGGTCGCGGGTAAGGTTGGTGAACACGCCAACGTCGAAGCGGGTCTCGCCGAGGCGGTCGAGGACGAGGGCGTGCGACGAAGCTTCCATGCAGGCCGCCTGCGCGCCGCGGTCGCGCATCGCGCGCAGCAGCTTGACCAGGTCGGAGACCTCCGGCGTCGTGCGCTGCGCGGGCAGGTCGAGGTCGCGAAAGGAATAGGAGAGCGTGCCGAGGCGCCCGGCCGGCTTGCCCGCCGCCTCGAGCAGTGCCTGGCAGATCCAGGTCACCGTCGTCTTGCCGTTGGTGCCGGTGACGCCGACCATCGTCATCTCGAGGTCGGGGCGGCCGTAGAGACGGTGCGCGAGCGGCGCCAGCAGCGCCCGCGGCTGCTCGGCGAGGAGCCACGGCACGTCGACCGGCTGCTCGGCCGGCGCGGCCGCGAGCACCGCCACCGCGCCGCGCTGCAGCGCATCGGGCACGAAGCGGCGACCGTCGAAGCGGGCGCCGGGGAGCGCCG
This sequence comes from Thermoanaerobaculia bacterium, assembly GCA_035607145.1. Lineage (GTDB taxonomy): Bacteria > Acidobacteriota > Thermoanaerobaculia > Multivoradales > JAIOJS01 > DASYQD01. The sequence goes on along the minus strand of DATNCU010000650.1, from coordinate 1,374 downwards.
CGAAGAGGTCTCCTACTTCCACCGAGCGCGAGTCGTGCTGGATGCCCGAGACCTCCACCCGCGCGTCCACGTCGCCCAGCACCGGCAGGTCGGCGAAGAGCTCCGGTAGCCGCATCAGTGGGCGCCTCCGCCGGTGCTCGCGGCTGTCACCACGACGGGCTCGCTAGGCACCGCGGTCGCCGGGCCGTCGATAGCATCGCCTTCGCCGGCTTCGAGCCCCGGCAACGTCGTCGCCGCGGCCGGCGGCGGCACGACCACGCGCGGCGGCATGGTGGCGAGCTGCACCGTCGGCGCGCCGAAGGCTTCCGGCTCGGGCGGCAGCAGCAGCTCCGGCGGGGCCGGCGCGACTGGAGACTCCGGCGGCGCCGGCAGCCCCGGCCGCGGCGGCACGCCCCAGTAGAGCAGCACCTGCCGCGCGATGGCGGCGAAGGTGGGCGCGGCGACGAGGCCGCCGTAGTACGCCGGCCACGGCTCGTCGAGCGCAACCACGCCTACCAGCCGCGGGTCGCCGATCGGCGCGTAGCCGACGAAGCTCGACACGAAGTAGCGGTGCGAGTAGCGGCCGCCCACCACCTTCTGCGCCGTGCCGGTCTTGCCCGCCACCGGGTAGCCGTCGATCGCGGCCTGCCGGCCGGTGCCGGCGCGCACCACCTCGGCGAGCAGCTCCTCGAGCTGCGACGCCACCGCCGGCGTCAGCGCCTGCCCCTGCTCGAACGGCTCGTCGAGCCGCTCGACGCCGTGCTCGCCCTCGACTCGCGCGACGACGTGCGGCCGCAGCAGCCGCCCGCCGTTGGCCACCGCCCCCATGGCGCGGGCGAGCTGCAGCGAGGTCACCGACACCTCCTGCCCGAACGAGACGTACGCCTTCGACAGCGGCGACCAGCTACGCAATGGCCGCACGATGCCGGGGCTCTCGCCGGGGAGGTCGACGGCCGTGCGCTCGCCGAAGCCCAGCGCCCGCACCTCCTCGTAGAGCCGCTGCTGGCCGAGCGCCAGGGCGAGCTTGATCACGCCGACGTTGCTCGACTTGGCGAGCACCTGTCGCACAGTGAGCTGGCCGTAGCGGTCGTGGTCGCGGATGAGCACGCCGGCGAGCGTGATGCCGCCCTGCTCGCAGTCGAGCACGTCGTCGGGCGTCAGCAGGCCGTGGGCGAGCACGGCGGCAGCGGTGACCATCTTGAAGGTAGACCCCGGCTCGTAGGAGTCGGTCACGGCGCCCACTTTCCACCGCCCTTGTGGCGCATCTGCGAAACGATTGGGGTCGAACGATGGCAGCGTCGCCATGCCGAGGATGGCGCCGGTGTGCGGGTCGAGCACCACCGCCGTGCCGCCGCGCGCGTGGTGGCGCGCGACCGCCGCGGCGAGCTCCTTCTC
>DATNCU010000620.1:0-3300 GCA_035607145.1 Thermoanaerobaculia bacterium | reverse complement strand
CGCCGCCGACCTGGTGGCGACGTTCGAGCACGAGTACCTTGCGCCCCGCCTTGGCGAGGTACGCCGCGCACACGAGACCGTTGTGGCCCGCACCAACGATGACGGCGTCGTACTTCTGCGCGCCGCTCACGGCTTGCGCTTCCTCTCGGGGTCGAAGAATGGGGTCTTCACGACCTTGGCGGGCACCCTGCGACGTTCGTATTCGACGGTGTGCTCCATCTGCAGCACTGTGCCTGGCGCGGCATGCTCGGTGTGGACCGAGGTGAGGGCGATGTACTTCTTGAGGATCGGCGACCAGGTGTGGCTGGTGACCTTCCCCACCTGCTTGCCATTGCCGTCGTAGACCGGCAGTCCGTCGCGGCGCGCCGTCGCCGGCAGGTTGGGCGGCAGCGAAAAGGACTCGTAGAGCGCCTCGAGCGCCTCCCAGGCGACTTCGAGGCCCACCAGCGCCCACGCCGGGCCGCGCTTCTTCTCCGCCTCGAGCGCGGCGCGGCCGACGAAGTTGGGGAAGCGCGGCCGCTCGAAGTCGACCAGCCAGCCGAGGCCGGCCTCGGCTGGCGTCGATTTGCGCGCCTCGAGCACTACCTTCGGGGCGCTGAAGTAGTCGACGCCGAGGAGAATGAACCCAGCCTCGATCCGCGACACGTCGAGCGCGTCGAGCCCCGCCGCGGTGATGCCGTGCGCGCTGCCGGCGTCCATCAGCGCGTCCCACAGGCGGTTGGCGTGCTCCTTCTCCACCCACACCTCGTAGCCGAGGTCGCCGGTGTAGCCGGTGCGGGTGATCCAGACGTCGAGCGAGTCGAGCCTCGCCTTCGTGGCGCCGAAGAACTTGAGGGAGTCCATGTCGGCGTCGCTCGCCGCGCGCAGCACCTCGCGCGAGCGCGGCCCCTGCAGGGCCACGACCGCGATGCGGGCGCTGCTGTCCTCGAGCGTGACGCGCATGCCGCGCCCGACCGCCTGCAGCCAGTGCAGCGTCGGGTCGGCGGCGGTGACGCGGTAGTAGTCCTCGTCCCAGCGCGTCACCGTGCCGTCGTCGATGACCTTGCCCTGGTCGTCGCACCAGCAGCTGTAGCCGACGCGGCCGACCTTGAGCTTGCTGACGTCGCGCACCATCATGCGCGACAGCAGCGCCGCGGCGTCGGGGCCGTAGACCTCGTACTTGAATAGCGGCGAGACGTCGAGCAAACCGGCCGACTGGCGGAAGGCGAAGTACTCGCGATCGTGCGTGGTGTCGTAGCTGCACACCGCGGCGTAGCCGGACCAGTCCTTCCAGCGGAAGCTGGTGCAGAGCTTCGACGTGCGCTCGTGGAAGGGCGAGGGAATGGGCATGGTGGTGGTGGTCGAAGCCGCGGCTGGCGGGCGCGACGGAAGGTATCAAGACGCCGCGCTGGAACGCAACTATCGGTTCACATTATGAACCATCGATTCCACATCGCGAACGAGACCCTTGACGCGACGGCCCATGACAAGGCATCGTTGGGGCGATGCGCGCGACCGCGAAGAACGGCGGCTATCCGGGCACCCAAGCCGTGCAACGGGCCGTCGGCCTGCTCAAGGCCTTCACGCCCGAGCGGCCCGCGCTGCGGCTGCCCGACCTCTCCACCGTCGCCGGCCTCAACAAGACGACGACGTACCGATTGCTCTCCGCGCTCGTCGTCGAAGGGCTGCTCGAACGCGCGCCCGAGAGCGGCGAGTACCGCCTCGGCCCCGAGCTGCTGGCGCTCGGCAGCCGCGCGCTCGGCGCCACCGCGCTGCGCGCCGCCGCCCGCGCCGAGCTGCAGGCCCTCGCCTACGCCACCCGCGAGACGGCGACCCTCGAGGTGCTCGTCGGCCGCGACGTGCTGATCCTCGACGAAGCCGCCGGCGACCACGTCGTCGCCTCGATGCCCTCTCTCGGCACTCGCTGGCCGGCGCACGCCACCTCCACCGGCAAGGTGATGCTCGCCCACCTCCCTGAAGCCGCGCTCGACTCCCTGCTCGAGGCGCCGCTCGCGGCGGCGACTCCCCGCACCGTCGTCGATCCCGCGACGCTGCGCCGCGAGCTCGCCCGCGTGCGCACCCGCGGCTGGGCGCTCGCCAGCGAGGAGCTCGAGGCCGGCTTCGTCGCCGTCGGCGTGCCGGTGCGTGGAGCCGCCGGCGAGGTGGTCGCCGCGATCAGTGTCGGCGGCCCCAAGAGCCGCCTCAACCAAGAACGCGTGCGCGAGATCCTGCGCTCGCTGCCCACCGTCACCGCCCGCATCTCGACGCGCCTCGGAGCACCAGGCGACAAGGCGCGAGGAGCCCGCTCATGAAGTCACGCTCGTCCTTCGGCCAACACACGCTCCCCCGGGAGTACTTCGTCTCGCCCGAGGTCTGGGAGACCGAGCAGGAGCGGATCTTCGGCCGGTCGTGGCTGCTCGCCGGCCATCTCTCGCAGCTGCGCGAGCCCGGCAGCTACTTCACGCACGAGGTGGGTCGCGAGAACGTCCTGGTCGTTCGCGACCGCGAAGGTGTGGTGCGGGCGTTCCACAACCACTGCCGCCACCGCGGCAGGCGTCTGTGCAGCGAGCACGCCGGAACCCTCGGCACCGCCATCCAGTGCCCGTACCACGCCTGGACCTACGGTCTCGACGGCGCGTTACGCGCGGCGCCCAACATGCAGGGCGTCGCCGGCTTCGACCGCGCCGACTACCCGCTGCGCACCGTCGCGCTCGCCACCTGGGAAGGCTTCGTCTTCGTCAACCTCGCCGCCGAGCCGCTGCCGTTCGCCGAGGCGCTGCCGGCGCTGCTGAGCCGCTTCAGCCAGTGGCGCCTGCCGGATCTCGTCGCCGTCCACCAGACGGTCTACGAGGTGGAGGCCAACTGGAAGCTCTTCTTCCACAACTACAGCGAGTGCTACCACTGCCCCAACGTGCACCCGCATCTCAACAAGCTGACGCCGTACCGCAACACCGAGAACGACCTCGACGAGGGCCCGGTGCTCGGCGGCCCGATGTGGATGAGCAACCCCGACGGCAGCATGACCATGCACGGCGGCCGCTGCGCGGCGCCCTTCGCCGGCCTCTCCACCGAAGAGCGCGGGCGCGTCTACTACTACACGCTCTTCCCCAGCGCCTTTCTCTCGCTCCACCCCGACTACGTGCTCGTGCACCGCGCGCAACCGCTGGCGGTCGGGCGGACGCGCATCCGCTGCGATTGGTTCTTCCATCCGGACGCGATCGCGGCTCCCGGGTTCGACCCGCAGCCCGCGATCGACTTCTGGGACCTCACCAACCGCCAGGACTGGGACCTATGCGCGAACGCATACCTGGGCGTGTCGTC
>DATNCU010000619.1:0-4719 GCA_035607145.1 Thermoanaerobaculia bacterium | reverse complement strand
GAGCGGTCGGTGAGCGACATCGACCAGAGGTCGAGGCTGCCGCCGCGGCTCGACGAGAACACGACGCGCTCGCCGCCCGTTCTCGTCGGCGGCGCGTAGATCGGCTGGCGGTCGACGCTGGTGCCGCGCGACAGCCACCTGCCGAGCTCGAGGCCGAGTTGCGAGCCGTCGCCCGCGGCCGCACCCGCAACCTCGAGCGGCATCTCGCGCAGGTTCTGCCGCGGCACCACGGCGGTGAAGACGACGCGGCCCTCCGCCAGCACGTCGAGGCTGGGCACCACGTACGGCACCCACAGCAGCGTCCGCTGGCGCTCGTCGCCGAGGTCGTAGGAGACGAGTCGGCTGCTCGGCGTGCGCGCGCCGGCGCCCTCGGGCACCGCCAGCACCAGCGTCTGCCCGTCCGTCCAGCCGAGCGCGGAGATGGCGCCGACCCCCGGGACCTTGAGCACGCGCTCGTCGTTGCCGTAGCGCACGTCGAGCAGCAGCACGCTGTCGGCCGCACCGGCGAGCGAGCTGCGGCGCAGCACCGCCACCCAGCGCCCGTCGGGCGACCAGCGCAGCTGCGCGAGCGGCAGCGCGTTCTCGCGCGACAGACGCCGCTCCTCGCCGCCGTCGCTCGCCGCCACGCCGACAAACCAGCGCGTGCGCGAGAGGCTGCGGATGAAGGCGATGCGCTTGCCGTCCGGCGCCCAGTCGCCGCCCACCGCGTCGGGCACCAGCCGCTTCGCCTCGCCCCCCACCGCGGCTACCCGCAACAAATCGCTCCCCGCCTCGCGCCGGCGCACGAAGAGCAGCGAGGTGCCGTCGGGCGAGAAGCGTGGCACCGCGTCGACCCCGTCGGTGACCGCCACCTCGTCGCCGCTGCTCATCTGCCGCAGCCAGATGCGCGGCCGGCCGTCGCGGTCGGAGGTGAACGCCACCAGCTTGCCGTCGGGCGAGGCGGTGGGCCACGAGTCGTTGCCCGAGTGCGTCAGCACGCGCAGCCGCGTCGGCGGCGGCTGCCGCCGCGCCGCGATCCAGGCGCCGGCAAAGCCACCAACCACGAGACCGACTGCGAGCGCGGTGAGAAGCGCGCTGCGCCCCACGGCCGGCCGCCGCAGCGCGGGCACCGGCTCGGTCGTCACCGGGCTCGCGCCGGTGGCGCTCCCCTCGCTCGCCAGCACCTCGAGCTGGAAGGCGAGGTCGCGGGCGCTCTGGAAGCGCTCCTCGGGTCGCTTCTCGAGGCAGTGGCGCACCAGGCGGATGAACGCCGGCGGCACACGCCGCGCCGGCATCGCGTTGGCAATCGCCTCGAGCCCCTCGGGCTCCTCGCGCAGCACCGCCACCACTGTCTCCGCCACCGATTCGCGGTGAAATGGCCGCTCGCCCGCGAGCATCTCGTAGAGCACGCAGCCCAGCGCAAACAGATCCGCGCGCGCGTCCACCGGCTCGCCGCACACCTGCTCGGGCGCCATGTAGCCCATGGTGCCGAGCACGCGCCCGGCCTCGGTCTTGGTGTGCATGGTCTGGGCGCCGGTGTCGTCGGTGGGGATCGGCGCCTCGTAGAGGGCGACGCCGAAGTCGAGCACGGTGACGCGACCGTCGCGGGTGATGAAGAGGTTCTCGGGCTTGAGGTCGCGGTGCACGATCCCCTTCTCGTGCGCGGCGGCGAGACCGCGCGCCACCTGCGCTCCCCACTCCGCCACCTTGCGCACGGGGATCGGTCCCTGCCGCAGCCGCTGGCGCAGGGTCTCGCCTTCGAGCAGCTCGGTCACCGTGTAGACGATGCCGTCCTCGCGCCCGAAGTCGTGGAGGGCGAGCAGGTTGGGATGCGACAGCGACGCCACCGCTCGCGCCTCGCGCTCGAAGCGGGCGAGCGCCTTGGGGTCGTCTGCGACGTGCGCGGGCAGCACCTTCATCGCCACCTCGCGGCCCAGCCGCGAGTCGCGGGCGCGCCACACCTCGCCCATGCCGCCGGCTCCGAGCAGCGACACGATCTCGTAGGGACCGAGGCGGGAGCCTGCGAGGAGACTCAAATGTCCTTGCGGCGCGTCTCGCAGCGGCAGGCTTCGGTGTAGCGCACCTGCTCGCAGGCGGACTCCTGCCCGAGCGCGCACGACTTCTTGTAGAGCGCGAAGCCGCGATCGAAGTCGTCCTCGCAGTCCCACACCCAGGCGCCGAGCATCTGGTAGGTCATGGCGAAGTCGGGATTGGCCTCGCGATAGGCGTCGAACATCTCCCAGATGGTGCGGTCCGAGCAGAGGCCGCGGCCGCGGCGCACCTTGGCGAGGGCCAGGTTGTAGCCCAGCTTGAGCACGGTGTCGCGCGCGTCGGCGGAGCCGTCGTCTTGCGCCTTCGCCAGCTCGAGGCCGGCCTCGCAGGCGCCGATCGCATCCTCGTGACGCTGGAGCTCGGTGAGCACGCCGCACACGTTCATGCGCAGGTTGGGGTCCTTGGGGTTGAGCTCGGCGGCGGCCTCGAAGGCGACGGCGGCCTCGACGAGGTCCTGACGGCCGAACTGCACGATCCCCAACCGCGACAACGCGCTGGCGTGCGCCGCGTCGGGCTTGGCGCAGGTCTTCTCGAGCGCGCGCGCGGCGGCGAAGGCGGCGTCGTCGCTCTTGCCGCCGTAGGCGGCGTCGAAGCGGTCGATCGCCTTGTCGCACTCGGTCTTTGGGGCGGCGGTGGCGGCCGCGGGGGAAAGGCCGGTGAGCAGCAGCAACACGAGTGCGGTTCGGGTGGAGTTCATCGCAGCTCCCTTGAACTTACGCCCAGTTTACGCCTATCCTCGCCAAGAGGGCGAGCGCTGTGTCCGCAGACGACGACGATGCCATCTTTCCGGATTCTCCACCACCGTCGACGCGCCGCCTCCGCGCTCCCGACGGCTCGCCGGACCCCGGCTACCTCTCGCCGGGCGCGCGCAAGGAGAAGCTGCGACAGCAGCGAGGTGCTGTACGCGACGCGGCGAGCCCGCCACAGCCCACGAAGCGCACGCGCAAGCCGAAGCCGCTGCCCTACCCCGAGCTACGCGTGGCCTCGGCGTTCTCTTTCCTCGACGCCGCCTCGCTGCCCGAGGACCTCGTCGCGCGCGCCGCCGAGCTCGAGCTGCCGGCGGTGGCGCTGATCGACCGCGCCGGCGTCTACGGCGCGCCACGCTTCTACAAGGCAGCGAAGGAGGCGGGCGTGCGCGCGCTGGTGGGCGCCGAGGTAAAGCTCGACGTGGGGCGCCTCACGCTGCTCGTCGAATCGCGCGCCGGGTACAAGACGCTCTGCCGGCTGCTGACCGCAGCCGCGCGCGACAAGCCCAAGGGCGCGGCCGCCGCCACCTGGGAGCAGATCGCCGCGCACAGCGCGGGCCTTTGCTGCATCACCGGCGGCGACGAGGGACCGCTCGCCCACGCACTACGCCGCGGCGACGACGGCGGCCTCGACGCCGCGCGCGCCGAGCTCGAGCGCCTCGCCGCGCTCTTCCCCGGCCGCCTCTACGTCGAGCTGCAGCGCCACCGCCGCCGCGACGAGGAGCACCGCAACGTGGCGCTCGTCGACATGGCGCGCCGCCTGCGGCTGCCGCTCGTCGCCACCAACGGTGTGCGCTACGCCCGCCGCCGCGACAAGCCGCTGCACGACGTGCTCGCCTGCATCCGCGAGCACACCACGCTCGACGCCGCCGGCACCCTGCTCGCCGCCGAGCGCGAGCGCCACTTGAAGAGCGCCGCCGACATGGCCGCCCTCTTCGCCGACCTCCCCGCCGCGCTCGCCAACACGCGCGAGCTGGCGGCGCGGCTCGACTTCACCCTCGCCGACCTCGGCTACCGCTTCCCCGACTTCCCGCTGCCGCCCGGCGAGACGCCGATGTCGTACCTGCGCACCCTCGCCTGGAACGGCGCGCGGGCGCGTTTCCGGCCGCTCACCGGCCGAGCCCAGGCGCAGATCGAGAAGGAGCTGCGCCTGGTCGAGAAGCTCGAGCTCGCCGGCTACTTCCTCATCGTCTGGGACGTGGTGCGCTTCTGCAACGAGGAGAGGATCCTGGTGCAGGGGCGCGGCTCGGCGGCCAACAGCGCCGTTTGCTACGCGCTCGGCATCACCGCGGTCGACCCGGTCAAGATGGAGCTGCTCTTCGAACGCTTCCTCTCCGAGGAGCGCGGAGAGTGGCCCGACATCGACCTCGACCTGCCTTCCGGCGACCAGCGCGAGAAGGCCATTCAATACGTCTACTCACGTTACGGCGCAGAGGGCGGCAGCGGCGCCGCGATGACCGCCAACGTCATCACCTACCGCGACCGCTCCGCCGCCCGCGAGGTGGCCAAGTCGCTCGGCTGGTCGAGCGAGCAGATCGACCGCCTCGCCAAGCAGCTCGGCTCGTGGAATATCGACCGCGCCCACGGCGACCCGCGCGAGCTCGCCGGCGAGATGGCGGGCGCCGGCTTCGATCCCGCCGATCCGCGCGTGCAGCGCTTCGCCCACCTCTGGCTGCGCATCCAAAACCTGCCGCGCCACCTCGGCCAACACTCGGGTGGCATGGTGATCGCCGCCGGCCGCCTCGACGAGGTGGTGCCGCTCGAGCCCGCCGCCATGCCGGGCCGCACCGTCGTGCAGTGGGACAAGGACGACTGCGCCGACCTCGGGATCATCAAGGTCGACCTGCTCGGCCTCGGCATGCTGCAGGCGATCGAAGAAATGATTCCTTTGATTCGCACCCACGAACGCGTCGAGGTCGATCTCGCGCACCTGCCGCAGGAC
>DATNCU010000608.1:0-3123 GCA_035607145.1 Thermoanaerobaculia bacterium | reverse complement strand
AGGTGAGATGCAACTCCCAACGGAGTTGTACAGGAGGGGGTGGGTGGGTGGCGGCAGCGGGCTCCGCCCCCCGCGGGGACTACTCGCCGACCGCTTCGAGGTCGAGGCCGCGCACGGCGAAGACCTCCATGCCGCCGTCTACCGGCCGCAGGTAGACCTCCAGGCGGCGCATCTCGGCCGTCTCCGGGTCCATCGGCCGCGGCACCGCGAGCGTCGGCCAGGCGCGGTAGCAGCCGGGCGGATTCGGCACCGGCTCGGGCTCGGCCTGGCTGAGCACGCCGCGCAGGTCGTCGGTGTCGACCAGCGCCAGCCGCAGCTGGTGTTGGACCTTTTCCGCGAAGTGGATCGCTTCTGGACGCATGGGACGCATCAGGGTCAGGGGCACGAGATCGTGAAGGGAATTCTACACGGGGGCGGTGGTTCGGCACCTTCCTACGTGCACCGCCGATGGGCGAGCTGATCCTGCCGCTGCTGGGCGTGCTCGCCCTGCTCCAGGTGCCGCTGCTGCTGTTGGCGCGCTGGCTCGGACGCCGACTGCGCGTCGAGGCGGTGGTGCTGGGCTGGGCGCTGCCGCTCTTGCTCCTGCTGCCGTGGCTCGACGGCCGCCGCGTGCTGGCGCCGACGCAGCAGCTGCTCGGCGTGCTGCCGGGGATCGCGGGCGCCGCGCCGCCGCCCGACCCGCACCGCGAGCTCAACGACGTCACCTACTGCCTGATCCCGTGGGAGCTGGAGGTACGGCACGCCCTCGCCGCCAAGCGGCTGCCGTTCTGGTCGGACAACGTCGACGGCGGCAGCTCGCCGTGGAGCAACCCGCAGGCGCAGGCGCTGTCGCCGGTGGCGATGCTCGCCCGCGCGCTACCCATCCAGCACGCGCTGCTTGCCTGTCTCGCGCTCAAGCTGATGGTCGCGCTGCAGGGGGCGTGGGTGCTCTGCCGGCTGGTGGGAGCGGGCCGCGGGGCCGCGGCGCTCGGCGGCGCATCGTTCGCGCTCGGCGGCGGCATCCTCGGCTGGGCGCTGTTCCCACACAGCACGGCGGTGGCGTGGGCGCCGTGGGTAGTGGCAGGGGTCGTCGCCGTGATGCGGGCGCCGCGGCCGCGCGCGCTGGTGGCGCTGGCGCTGGTGACGGCGGCGCTGGCGCTCGCCGGACAGCCCGAAATGGCGGCGGGTGCCGTGGGGCTCGCGGCCTTCGCGGGGCTGTGGCTCGCGAGGCGCGGGCGCGTCGGTCGCGGCGTGGCGGCGGCGGCGCTCGCCGGCGCGCTGGGCGTGGCGCTCGCGGCACCGCACCTGGTGCCGTTCGCCGTGACGGCCCAACACAGCCTGCGGGCGGGCGAGCGGTTGGCGGGCGGGCTCCCGGCCCTCGAGAGCGAGCGTGGGGCGCGCGGGTGGTTCGCCGAGGAGGGATGGCAGATCCTGAAGGGGCCGTTCTCGCCTGTCGTCTATGGCGAACCCTACGGGCCGAGCTTCGGCGGCCCATGGGCGTGGCCGCTCGCGCTCTCGGCGTACACCGGGCTGGTGGCGCTGGCGCTCGCGGCGGCGGCGCTTGGACGAAAGCGGAGACGCGTCGCCGCACCGTTCCTCATCGCCTGGGTGGCGGGGCTGGTGCTCGCCTGTAAGTTCGTGCCGCTGGAACAGCTGCTGTTCCGCATCCCACCGCTACGCATCCCCGAGCTGTCGCGGATGCTGCCGATCGGCTGCCTCGGGCTCGCGGTGGCGGCGGCGATCGGCGTCGAGCAGCTTCGACACGCGCGCCGGACGTTGGCGCTGGCGTTGCTCGCGTGCGCGGCACTGGTGCTGGCGCTGCTGTTCACGCCGGAGTGGCCGATCGTGGCGCTGGTCGCGGGTGCCGCGGCAGGCATCTGGCTGCTGGCGCTGCGGCGGCCGCCCCTCGGCGTCGCCGTGCTCACCGCCGTGCTGCTCTTCGACCTCGTGCCGTGGGGCCGGCCGCAGCTGCCCGCCGCGGACCCCGTATCGTTCTACCCGCGCACGCCGACGATCGTCGCGCTCGCGAACGAGGCGCGGGGCGGTCCGTGGCGCGTGGTCGGCGAGGACCTCCTCGTCTATCCGTCGCTGCTGACCGTCTACGGGCTCGCCGAGGCGCGCACGCACAACCCGCTGGCGCCGCGCGAGCAGCTGGCCGTGCTGCACCGCGCCTTCGGCTTCGCACCGGGCAGCGGTCACGACGTCTATTTCTCGCCCTTCGGCAACGTCGAGCATCCGCTGCTCGACTTCCTCAACGTGCGCGCGGTGGTGACCAACCCGTTCCTCGCCGCCAAGCATCGGCTGGTGCGCAAGTACGGTCCCGACGTGCGCGCGTTTCTCGTGCTGGGCAACCCCGACGCGCTCCCGCGGTGGTTCCTGCCCGCCGCCGTCGACGCCGTGCCGCGGGCGGCCGTGCTCGACTGGATTGCCGGGCTGCGCGACGCGCGCCGCGTGGCACTGGTGGCCGAGGAGGCGCGCGGTTGGCGGCCGGCGGAGCGACCGTGGCAAGCTGACGCCGTGCGGCCCTTGGGTGGAGGGCCCGGCGATCTCGAGCTGCACGTCGGCGGCGCCGGCGAGCGGCTGCTCGCCACTTCGCTGCCCGGGCCGCGCGGCTGGCGCGCCATCGGCGGCGGCGCCACGTTGCAGGCGCTCACCGTCAACGGCGCCTTCCTTGGCGTTCGCGTGCCGCCGGGCGTCGAGCGCGTGCGGCTGCGCTACCTGCCGCCGGGGCTGTGGCAGGGCGTTGCCGCGGCGGTGCTCGGTGCGCTGGGACTTGCGGCTGTTGCTCTCAGCGGCGGCATCGCCAAGCGGCGCCGCATGTGCGTCACCCCGCGCGCCACCTGATCCACCGCCGCTACCAGCTCGGCGCCTGCTTGGTCTCCAGGAAGTGCGCGATGCCGCGCTGGCAGTCGGCGGAGAGCCGCGCCTGCGCGTTCTGCTCGGCGGCGAGGTCCATCGCCTCGTCGAGCGGCCGGCCCAGGATGTCGAGCAGCAGCCGCTTGGTGCGCGCGATCGACTGGCTGCTGGCGTTGGCGAGCACGTCGCGCACCAGGGCGAGGCCCGCCTGCTCCAAATCGCTGCGCGGTGACACGCGGTTGACGAGGCCGAGCGCCAGCGCCTCGCGCGCCTCCAGCAGCCGCGGGA
>DATNCU010000599.1:0-3308 GCA_035607145.1 Thermoanaerobaculia bacterium | reverse complement strand
GCACCAGGAACACCGGCGAGGACAAGCACTTCGAGGTGTTGCAGACGATCGGCGCCTCGGACGTCAACGGCACCACCAACACCAACCGCACGAACTACTTCGAGGTGGTGCCCAGCAACCAGGTGGAGACCGCGCTCTGGCTCGAGAGCGAGCGCATGGGCTACCTGCCGGAGACGATCACCCAGAAGAGCCTCGACAACCAGCGCGAGGTGGTGCGCAACGAGCGCCGGCAGAGCTACGACAACGTGCCCTACGGCAAGGAGCAGTTCGCGGTGAGCGAGCTGCTCTACCCCGAGGGCCACCCTTACCGCTACGAGGTCATCGGCCGCCACGAGGACCTCGCCGCCGCCACCGCCGACGACGTCAAGGGCTTTTTCGCCAAGTGGTACGTCCCCGCCAACGCCACGCTGACGCTCGCCGGCGACGTCGACCGCGCCACCGCCAAGCGCCTCGTCGAGAAGTGGTTCGGCACCTTCCCGGCGACCCGCAGGCCGGTGCCGCCGCCGGTGCCGACGCCCGTCGTGCAGGGGCCGCAGCGCCGCACCGTCGACGACAGCCTCGCCAAGCTGCGCCGCGTCCACTACGCCTGGAACACGCCGCCGCTCTTCGCCCCCGGCGACGCCGAGCTCGACCTGCTGGCGAGCGCGCTGGCGCAGCAAGGTACCGGGCGCCTCTACAAGATCCTCGTCCTCGAGAAGCGCTGGGCGCGCAGCGTCGCCGCCTTCCAGGAATCGCGCGAGCTGTCCTCGATCTTCCACGTCTTCGCCGACCTGCAGGACGACGCGCCGTTCGACGAGGTCGAGAAGGTGATCGACGCCGAGCTCGACAAGGTGATCTCCGCGCCGATCACCGAGGCCGAGCTGCGCCGCGGAATCGTCGCCTTCGAGTCGCAGTACGTGTGGGGCCTCGAGCCGCTGCTGACGCGCGCCGAAAACGTGCAGCACTGCAACCACTTCCTCGGTGATCCCGACTGCATCACCCGCGACCTCGACCGCTACCGCAAGGCGACGCTTCCCGGCGTGCAGGCGGTGGCGGCGAAGTACCTGCCGAAGAGCGGGCGCGTCGAGGTGATCACGGTGCCGGCGGCCGAGCCCGCCGCCGAGGCGGCAGCGCCGGCCGCGGCCGCGAGCGCGGCCCCGGCAGCCACGGCGCCCGAGCCGGCCGCGCCGCCGGCGACCGCGCCCGCCGAAGCCGTCACCACCGCGCTCCTTCCCACGAACGGAGACGAGAAGAAGGCCGACGGGCAGCGGGCAGCGGCGGAAGAGGCGGCCGCCGCCGCGCCGGTCTTCCCACACGAATCCTTCCGCCAGCACCAGCCGCCCGCGGGCCCCAGCAAGCCGTTGGTGCCGCCCGGCATCGAGCACTTCCAGATCGGCGACGGCATCGACGTCTACCTCGTCGAGCGCCACCAGCTGCCGACCATCTCGCTCGACCTCGCCTTCCCCGGCGGCGGCGTCAACGACCCGGCCGACAAGGCGGGCCGCGCCGGCCTGTGCATGAACCTGCTCGACGACGGCACCGCGACCCTCGACAAGGTGGCGTTCGAGGAGGCGCAGGCCGACATCGGCTCGAGCGTCGACGCCTGGGCCGGCAACGAGCAGCAGGGGCTGTCGGCGAACACGCTGACCAAGAACCTCGGCCGCACGCTCGACCTCTGGGCAGACACCCTGCTGCGGCCCGGCCTGCGCCAGAACGACCACGAGCGCAACGTGCTGCAGCAGGTGGCGGGCGTGCGTCAGTCCAAGGGCGCGCCGCCGAGCATCGGCCGCCGCGTCTCGGGCGCGATCTTCTACGGTGCCGAGCACCCGCTGGGCCGCATCGTCACCGAGGCGTCGACGCAGGCGGTGACGCTCGACGACTGCCGCGCCTACCCGGCGGCCTGGCTGCGCCCGCGCGGAGCGCAGCTCTACGTCGTCGGCGACATCACCCGCGCGCAGATCGAGAGCGAGATCGGCCGCCGCCTCGCCGAGTGGAAGGGCGCGCCGCAGCCGAGCGCCACCGTCGGCGCGGCGCAGCCGCAGAGCGCCAAGCTGTTCTTTGTCGACGTCCCCGGCGCGCCGCAGTCGTACGTGCTGCTCGCCCACCCGGGGCCGGTGCGCCAGGCGCCCGACTTCATCCCCACCAACGTGATGGTGGGCATCCTCGGCGGCGAGTTCAGCAGCCGCATCAATATGAACCTGCGTGAGGACAAAGGCTGGGCCTACGGCGCCGGCGCCGGCATCCGCTACTCGCACGGCACCGGCATGTTCCGCGCCTCGGCCAGCGTGCGCGCCGACGCCACCAAGGACGCCGTGCTCGAGCTCTACCGCGAGGTGCAGCGCATGGCGACGACTCCGGTGGACGCGGCGGAGCTGCAGCGCGAGAAGAACGGCGAGGCGCTGGCGCTGCCGGCCGCGTTCGCCACCGGCAACAGCATCCTCGGCACCTATCGCGACCTCATCTTCTTCGGCCTGCCGATGGACTACTACACGACCTTCGCGCAGAAGGTGGGAGCGGTGAGCGGCGCCCAGGTCGGGGCGGCGGGCAAGGAGCACCTCCACCCCGAGCAGCTCCACGTGTTGGTCGTCGGCGACGCCAAGACGCAGCTCCCCGGGCTGCGCGAGGCGGTCGCTGCTGGAGCGCTGGGGCCGGCGGGAGCGGTGGTCGAGCTCGACGCCGACGGCAGGCCGGTCGCGGCGCCTGCCGCAGCGTCAGGCTAAGCGCGGTTTTCGGCGGGCAGTGGGCGACGGGCGCGCGCCGGCGGCCCGTCGTTTGCTGCTTCGCCGCTTGCCGCAGCGCGCCGTCTTGCCGCATTGCGGCAACACGCGCTACGATGCCGTGCTGTCAGCTGTTCCTGAAGATGTTGTGAAGGAGGGACCGACGTCGTGACCATTCTCGAGCCCGAGGCGCGCACTACGACTCCGTTCGAAGCGGAGCGCGAAGCAACCCAGCGGTGGTTCGACAGCCCTCGCTTCCGCGGCATCACGCGCCTCTACTCCGCCCGCCAGGTGGTCGAGCAGCGCGGCACCATCGCCCACGACTACACGGTGGCGCGCGAGGCGGCGGCGGCCTTCTACGACCGGCTGCGCGAGCTGTTCGAGCAGCGCAAGTGCATCACCACCTTCGGGCCGTACTCACCCGGCCAGGCGGTGGCGATCAAGCGCATGGGGATCGAGGGGATCTATCTCGGCGGCTGGGCGACGTCGGCGAAGGGCTCGACCAGCGAAGACCCCGGCCCCGACCTCGCGAGCTACCCGCTGAGCCAAGTGCCCGACGAGGCGGCGACGCTGGTGCGCGCCCTCCTCACCGCCGACCGCAATCAGCAGTAC
>DATNCU010000593.1:0-3117 GCA_035607145.1 Thermoanaerobaculia bacterium | reverse complement strand
CCGCGCTTCTACGGCGACAAGGCGACCATCCAGCCGGCGCGCGTCGAGCGCTTTCACGCCACGCTCGCCGAGCTGGGCATCGCGCGCGAGCACGTGATGATCCACGGCGCCTACGTGCTCAACGCGGCGAGCCCGGAGGAGGAGAAGCACCAGCGCTCCGCCGCCGGCCTGAGGAAGGAGCTCGAGCGTTCGACGGCGCTCGGTGCCTTCGCCGTCTGCTTCCACCCCGGTTCGGCCGGCGGGGGCGGCGATCGCGCCGCCGGCATCCAACGGGTCGCGGCGGCGATGGCGCACGCGCTCGCATCGGTCCCCGGTTCGACGCGCCTGCTGGTCGAGAACACCGCCGGCGCCGGTGCCACTATCGGCCGCACGCCCGCCGAGGTGGCGGCCATCCTCGCCGCGCTGCCGAAAGGGTTGCGAGCGCGCAGCGGCTACGGCCTCGACACCTGCCACCTCTTCGCCTCCGGCTATGACATCCGCAAGTCGGCGCAGGCGCTCGCCGCCGTGCTCGACGAGTTCGAGGAGGCGACCGGCGAGCCGCCGGCCTTCTTCCACCTCAACGACAGCGATGGCGCGCTCGGCAGCAACCGCGACCGCCACACCCTGCTCGGCAAGGGCGAGATCGGCGTCGAGCCCTTCCGCTGGCTGCTCGCCGACCGCCGCAGCCTCGGCGTGCCGCTCATCCTCGAGACTCCCGAGCTCAACAACGACGTCGCCGACGACGACCCGTCGCCGGACCCGTGGGACGCCGAGATGTTCGCGCTGCTGCGCGAGCTCGCGGGCGAGTAGGTCTCTTCAGCCGACGGCCGGCTGGGCCGGCTCTCTCGCCGCCAGCTCGCGTAGCGCGGGGATCAGCTCCGCCTGCAGCGCCGCCACCGAGTCGAAGCGCTTGGCGGGGTCGTGGGCGAGACAGCGGGCGAGGATCGACTCCAACCGTTCGGCGCCGGCGAGCGTGCCGTCGAAGCGGAAGGGAGCGCGGGCGATGGAGGTGAGGATCACGCCGGGGCTGGTGCCCGAGAACGGACGATCGCCGGTGAGGCTCTCCACCGCCAGCACGCCGAGGGCGAAGACATCGCTGCGTTCGTCGACCTCGGTGCCCGACAGCTGCTCGGGCGCCATGTAGTTGAAGGTGCCCACCAGGGTTCCCGGGGCGGTGAGGTCCTGCGTCGCCGCGCGCACCGCCGAGCGCACCTTGGCGACGCCGAAGTCGAGGATCTTCACCGGTCCTTCTTTGTAACCCACTTGGCCCTCGACGCGGGTGACGAAGATGTTCGCCGGCTTCAAGTCGCGATGGATGATGCCGGCGCGGTGGGCGGCCTTGATCCCCTCGCAGACCTGGTCGAGCCAGCGCGCCACCGTCGCCGGCGGCAGAACCCGCTGGTCACGGATCGCAGCCATCAGCGTGAAGCCATCGAGCAGCTCCATCACCAGGAACGAGTTGCCGGTGCCGGTGGTGCCGTAGTCGAAGACGGTGACCACGTTGGGGTGGTGCAAAGAGGCCGTGAGCCGCGCCTCGGCCTCGAAGCGGCGCGTCACCTCTTCGCCCATCACCGCGCCGTGCAGCACCTTGACCGCCACCGGGCGGCCGAGGTGGAGGTCGCGGGCCTCGAAGATGGCGCCCATGCCGCCGCGCTCGAGGCGACGGTCGAGGCGGTAACGGCCCATGATCAGCCGCTCGACGGGGATCGACGGCTGCAGCTCGCTGCGGTCGTGCGGGCAGACCTCCTCGGTGGCGTCATAGCAGCGGCCGCAGGTCGGGCACTCGTGCACCAGCCCCAGCTCCTGCTCGCCCAGCCGCGCCAGCACCTCGCGCTGCACCTTGGCGCTCTGCTCGACGCGGTCCTTGAGCCGCGCGTTCTCGTAGACCAGCGCGATCTGGTTGGTGAGCGCGCCCAAGAGCGCGCGGTCGTGCGGCGTGTAGGGCTCCTCGGACTTCTTCTCGCCGAGCACGAGGAGACCGAGCAGCCGGTGGTCGCGGCCGGTGAGGGGCACGATCAAGCTCGCCTCCAACCGATCGAGCCACTCCTGTTCCGACGGCGGCAGGCCGGCGAGGTCCTCGGGGTAGTCGACCGCCTTGCCGTAAGCCTCGACGAGGCGCAGCAGCACGCTGTTCTCGGGGATCTGCTCCTCGCGCGGCGCCACACCAGTCGAGTGCCCTAGGGTGAGATCGCGCGAGTGGCTCTGGCGGTAGAAGACGTGCGTGCTCTTGGGGTGGAAGGCCTCGTGGAGGTCGGTGCTGACGATGCGCGAGATCTCGCCGATCGAGGCCGCCCGCTGCACCTCGTCGGTGAGCGAGAGCAGGATGCGCTCCTGGCTCCTCGCCTCGCGCACCAGGATGACCATGACGCAGATGGGGAAGAGCAGCAGCAGGAGGTTCCACACCACGTCCTGCCAGTGGCGCGGCAGCAGCAGGTTGAGCAGCGGCGTCTGCTGCAGGATGGCGAGGACCGTCCACGGCAGCAGCCCGGCCGCGAGCAGCGCCGCCTGCTGCCGCCCCTTCGGTTCCGGGTAGCGCCACGCCTGGCGCGCGAGGAGCACCAGGGCGGCGATCGCCCAGCCGACGGTGAGCCAGCCGAGCCACGCGCTCAGGCGGTCGCCCGACCACCAGGGGTGGGGCGTGGCGCCGAAGGCCTCGGCGAGATGCATGGCGGCGACGAGCCCGAAGCTGCCGAGGCCGAGCACGTAGAGGCCGGGGATGACCCACGGGTGTCGGCGCACCCAGCGCTGGCGCTCGTGCAGCACCGAGGCGAGGTGCAGGTGGGTGCCCATCTGGAAGCCGTTGAGCAGGAGGCTCACCGGCAGCAGCAGCGAGTAGCTGTCGCGGATCTCGGGCATCGCGAACTCGAGGGTCACCGCGGCGCTGAAGAGGAAGAGCAGCCGCGCCCGCAGGTAACCAGGGCGCTTGACCAGCGCCAGCGGTCCGATGGCGAGGTAGGCGAAGGTGACCACCACGCTCACCACGAAGGCGAGCCAGGCGAAGCGGGCGCCGGGGTGGACGACGATCTTGCGGGGCGCGCCGGCGCGCTCGACTCCGTACTCCACGGTGCCGTTGTGCGCGCGCAGGATGGGGTCCATGTCGGCGCTGTTGCGCAGCACGCGGCCGTTCAAGCTGCGCAC
>DATNCU010000582.1:0-11497 GCA_035607145.1 Thermoanaerobaculia bacterium | reverse complement strand
GCGACGATCTTCTACCTCCTGCCCGAGAACCTCGAGGCCGACGGCAAGACCGAGGTGAAGCTGGAGATCCTCGACCCGGACGGCAAGGCGATCCGCACGCTCTCCAGCCAGAAGGAGGAGCCGGCGGCGCCCAACCCGTTCCTGCGCTTCTTCCCCGAGCTGGCGCGGCCGCGGAAGATCGACGCCAAGCAGGGGCTCAACCGTTACAACTGGGACCTGCAGCTCCCCGACGCCTTCGTCGTCCCCGACGCGGTGCTGTGGGGCAGCACCGAAGGGCCGGTGGTGCCGCCGGGCAAGTACCAGGTGAAGCTCACTGTCGGCGAGTGGTCGAGCACGCAGCCGCTCGAGGTGCAGCCCGACCCGCGCAAGCAGATTCCGGCGGAGGCGTTCGCGGCGCAGTACCGCGTCGCCCGGACGGCGTGGGAGCAGCTGTCGCGCACCCACCGCGCCATCCAGCGGCTGCGCGACGTGCGCACGCAGGTCGAGGGGCTGTCGAAGCGGATGAAGGACGCCGGCATGGGCGAGGGCGTCGGCGATGCCGCCAAGGCCCTGATCGCCAAGCTCGACGCCGTCGAGGACAAGCTGCACCAGAAGAAGTCGCAGGCGAGCCAGGACATCCTCAACTACCCGCCGCAGATCGACGACCAGATCGCCAACCTCCTCGGCTCCGTCGCCGCGGCGGAGCGCGCACCCACGCAGGCGACCGAGGAGCGCCTCGCCGAGCTGCAGAAGCAGCTCGATGGCTACGTCGCCGAGCTCGACGGCGTGCTCACGACCGACCTGCCGGCGTTCGAGAAGCTGGTGCGCGACAAGCAGGCGCCGGTGGTGATCGTGCCCAAGGACGAGCCGGCGGGAACGAAGTAGCGGCGTCGCGCTGGCCCTCGCCTTGCAGTCACGGTGGTGGCGGATCGCGCCGATCCGTCACCACCCGAGCATGGAGGCCGCAATGCAGCTCGACGTTCAGCACGACCCCGAAGCCAGCCGTTTCCACGTGCCCCCGGAGGTCATCGACGGCGATGTCCAGCACAAGATGGCCAACATGGGGACCGTGCTCAGCTATCACCGCGTCAGCGAGAAGGTCCTCGACTTCCGCAGCACCCTCGTGCCGCCACACCTACGCGGCAAGGGCGTCGGCAGCGAGCTCGTGAAGCAAGCGCTCGACTGGGCGCGCCAGGAGGGCTACCAGGTGATCCCCTCCTGCCCCTTCGTCGCGCGCTTCATCGAGGAGAACCCGGACTACCAGGACCTGATCGCGGATCAGGCGTGAGCGCCGCGTTCGTTGCGCGTGGCGCGGGTGTGGCGAATAATCCCGCGCCATGACCACGATCCGCCAGTTCGTCGACCACCACTACCGCCACTTCAACGCCGCGGTCGTGCGCGACGCCGCGCGTGCCTACGAGTCGCACCCCGACAAAGGCGGCAAGATGATGGTGACGCTCGCCGGCGCCATGAGCACCGCCGAGCTCGGCCTCTCGCTCGCCGAGATGATCGGCCAGGAGAAGGTGCACGCCATCACCTGCACCGGCGCCAACCTCGAAGAGGACGTCTTCAACCTCGTCGCCCATGACTTCTACGAGCGGCTCCCCCACTACCGCGGCCTCACCGCCGAGGCCGAGGAGGACCTGCGCCAGCGCGGCATGAACCGCGTCACCGACACGGCGATCCCCGAAGAAGAGGCCATTCGCCGCATCGAGGGCAAGATCGTCGAGCTGTGGAAGCGCGCCGACGCCGAGGGGAAGCGCTACTTCCCGCATGAGTACTTCTACGAGCTGCTGCGGGCCGGCGCGTTCGCGGAGCACTACCAGATCGATCCCAAGCACTCTTGGCTCATAGCTGCGGCCGAGCGCAATCTGCCTATCTTCGTCCCTGGCTGGGAGGACTCGACGCTGGGCAACATCTTCGTCGCTCACGTCGTCGCCGGCGACCTCTCCTCCTACCTGCCGGTGCGTGCCGGCGTCGAGTACATGGGCGCGCTCATCGACTGGTACCGCCGGGCGACCGGCACCGACGCACAGCAGGCCTCGCTGCCCACCGAGGGCGCGACGGAGGTCCACGCGCGCAAGAACCCCGAGTCGGGCCCCGTCGGCTTCTTCCAGATCGGCGGGGGCATCGCCGGCGACTTCCCGATCTGCGTCGTGCCGCTGATCCAGCAGGACCTGCAGGTGGACACGCCGTTCTGGGGCTACTTCTGCCAGATCTCAGACAGCACCACCTCGTACGGCAGCTACAGCGGCGCGGTACCCAACGAGAAGATCTCGTGGGGCAAGCTAGCGCCCGACACGCCGAAGTTCGTCATCGAGAGCGACGCGACGATCGTGGCGCCGCTGATCTTCGGCTACCTGCTCGGCTGGTAGCGGCGCAGATCGCGCGGGAAGCGCCTCAGCGTCCCTTGCCGACGACGCGGTCCATGTAGGCGCGGTTTCGAAGCAGCCGCGTCGCCGCCGGCCCACTGCGCGTGGACGGCAGCGGCGCTCTTGCCCGCGGCGGCCACGCGTTCCATCGTCGGCGCGCGGAGCTGCTGCTTGGTGAGGCGGTACGCATCGGCGGGCACCTGCGCCAGCGCGGTGGCGACGGCGAGCGCGCGGGCCAGCACCGCCTCGGCGGGGACCGCCTCGTCCACCAGGCCGTGGTGCGCCGCCTCCTCCCCGGAATAGGTGCGGCCGGCGAAGATCAGCGGGTGAACCTGCGGGATCGGCGTCGCGAACCGAACCGTCTCGACGGCGATCGGCGGGAAGGCGACGCCCACTTGCAGCTCGGGGAGCCCGAGCTTGCCGGCGGCGCTGGAGGCGACACGGTAGTCGCAGGCGCACGCGAGGATCCAGCCGCCGGCCATGGCGTGCCCGTTGATGGCGGCGACCGCCGGCCGCGGGAAGGTGAAGAGCCGCTGCAGCGCCGAATCGAGCGCGGGCAGGAAGGCATCGAGGTAGGCGGCGCCGCCATCGAGCACGCGGTAGAGGTCGACGCCGGCAGAGAAGATCGAACCAGTGCCGGTGAGCACCACCGCCTGGCCGGCGCGCTCCGCCGAGGCGAGCTCCTCCTCCAGCGCCGCGAGCAGCTCGACGTCGAGCGCGTTGGCTTTCTTGTGCCGCAGCTCGAGAACGATGACCGGACCTTCTTCGCGCCGTTCGATCATGCGAAGCCTCCCTCGGCGAATGGAGCGCGCAGCATACCGGCGCGTGGAACGTCCCTACAATCGGCGCGATGAGCGACGCGACGAGGGGTGCGTTACCGCGAGTGCTGGAGCTCCACTGCGGCATCGGCGGCTGCGCCGCGGCGCTCGCAGGCCACGCGCAGGTGACCGCTGCGATCGACATCAACACCGTCGCGCTCGGCGTCTATCGCCACAACTTCGCGCACCGCACCGCTGCGCGCGCCATCGAGTCGTTGCGTCCCGACGATCCGCTGCTTCGGGGCGCGGACGTGTGGTGGATGTCGCCGCCCTGCCAGCCGTACACGCGGCGAGGCAAGGGCCGCGACCTCGACGACCCGCGCAGCCGTGGCTTCCTGCACCTGCTCGAGCTGATCGAGCGGTTGCGGCCGACGGCACTGGCGCTCGAGAACGTTCCGGAGATGCGCGGCTCGCAGGCCCACGCGCGGCTGCGCGAGATGCTCGAGCGCGCCGGCTACGCCATCGCCGAACGGGTGCTCTGCCCCAGCGAGCTCGGCGTGCCCAATCGGCGGCGGCGGTTCTACCTGGTGGCGAGCCGTGAGCGATTGAGCGGCTGGGCGACCGAGCCGTTCGCCGCGCCCCGCACCGCACCGCCGCCGTGCCCAGCTCTGGCCGCATACCTCGACAGCGACGACGCACCCGAGTTGCACGTCGCCGATCAACTGCTCGCCGAGTACGTGCACGCGATCGACGTGGTCGAAGCCGACGATCCACTTGCGGTCGCGGCCACGTTCACTGCCGGCTATGGCCGCTCACTGGTGCGCGCCGGGTCGTACCTGTGCCGCAGCAGCATCGTGCGGCGCTTCTCGCCGGCCGAGATCCTGCGCCTGCTCGGCTTTCCCTCGAGCTACCGGTTGCCGCCCGACCTGCCACGCGACAATGCCTGGCGCCTGGTCGGCAACAGCCTCTCGGTGCCTGCGGTGCGCGAGGTGCTGAAGGCAGTACCAGCGATCGCCCAGGCAAGCGCCGAGCTATGCGCCAAGAGCGCGGGATGAGAGCCCGCTCTGACGCTCAGGCGCCAGCGGCCAGCTCGCCTGCCCGCTGCGCCGCACCCCAGATCGCCGCGTCGGGCCGCGTCAGAATCCGCACCGGAACCTTCTCGACAAACGGCCTCAGCCGCCCCTTGGCGAGGAAGGCGCGCAGGAAGGTGCCGTCGGCGAGCTTCTTGGCCAGCTTCACGGAGACGCCGCCGCCGAGGTAGACGCCGCCGCGCGCACCGCCGACGAGCGCCAGATCGCCGGCGAAGGCACCGAAGGCGGAGGCGAAGAGGTCGAGCACGCGCACGCAGATCGCGCAGCTGTCGTCGAGCCCGGCCTCGGCGATCGTCTTGCCGGCGTCTTCGCCCACCTCGAGATCGGCGGCCACTGAAGGCGTGGGTGCGAGCTCGCCGCGCGCGAGCAGGAAGTCGTAGAGGTTGCGCAGCCCCATGCCGGAGACGACGCGCTCGACGCTGACGCGGCCGCCGCAGCGCGGCGCCAGGAACTCGCGCAGCGCCCACTCCTCGTCCTCGCGCGCTGCCCACTCGGCGTGGCCGCCTTCCGACGGCACGGCGATCGTGCGCCCGCCTCGCTTGCCGGGTTGGACGAGCAACGCCACCCCTAGGCCGGTGCCGGCGCCGATCAGCACTCCGTTGCCGCCCTCCTCGCGCTCGGCGCGTGGGTTGAGCTCGATCAGGTCCTCGTCGCCGAGCGCGCTCATGCCGAGCGCCGTCGCCACGAGGTCGTTGACCAGCTCGATCGGGAAGCCGAAGCGCTTCGCGAGCTCGCCGCCGTCCACTTCCCAGCCGAGGTTGGTGAGGTGCGCGCGGTTGTCGTCGACGGCGCCGGCGACGCCGAAGCAGGCGGCGGCCACCGTCGGCGCGCCCTGCTCGGCGAGGAAACGCTCGACCGCCTCGCCCACGCCCTCCACCTCGCGCGAGGCGTAGCTTTCGTGTTGCTGCAACCGCGGCGACCCGCCGGCAGCGATCTCGAAGAGCGCGAGCCGCGAGCTGGTGCCGCCGAAGTCGCCGGCGAGGACGTACGTCACGCCCTTACCTTAGCGTCTCGCCCAGCCGGTCGCAGCGGCCGCCGCTCGCTGACTCAGGCGCCGTGGAACACCAGCGTTCGCGCGCCGATCTGCACCACGTCGCCGTCGCGCAACACGTGCTCGGGCGAGCGCTCGCCGTTGACGTAGATGCCGTTCTCCGAGCCGAGATCGCGCAGCAGGTAGCCGCGCGGGCCGGGTACCACCTCGGCGTGATGCCGCGACACCGCCTCGTCGAGCAGGTGCACGACATTGTCGGAGGCGCGGCCGATGGAGGTTCGGCCGAGCGCCAGCGCGTGCTCGCGGCCGGAGGCGCCGTTCTCGATCTCGACGAAACGCGGGCGCGCGAGAATGCGCGTAGCGCCCGACAGCTCGTCGTCGTCGAAGCCAGCGTCTGAAGCGGCGGCGCCCGCCGGGATCGGCGGCACGTCGAAGCTGCCGGTCGGCGCCTCGTGGAAGTCGGTGCCGCCGTGAGGGTCGGCGACGTCGATGTCGTCCTCCGGCGAAGGTCCGTCGAGCGCGGTGTCGTCGCCGCCGCCCGCCGCGTCGAGGCGCTTGGTGCTGCCGAGATCGTAGGCGCCCCACGCCGGCGGCGGAGGTGGCGGGGTGAGAGCCGCCTCGTCGTCGGCGACGAGCGGCGCTACGGCGGCGGGCGGCTCGACGGCAGCCGGGGCCGGCGGCGGTGCGAAGGGTTCTTCCACCGCGGGGTCGACGGCCTCGAGCGCCACCGCGGTGACGATGGCGTCGGGGTCGAGCGCGGTCGCGGCCGCGGCAGGTTCCGACGCAGGCGGCGCGGCTTCCGGTTCGCCTTCCGCCTCCACCTCCTCCAGCTCCTCCGGCGAGCGGCACGCAGCCAGGAAACGCTCGCGCAGCGTCTCCACCTCGGCGAGCTCCCCTTCGCGCGCGCTCACCCGCTCGGCGCAGTCGGCGGCACGCTGCTCGTACTCGCCGGCGGCGAACTCGCCGAGGCCGTTGCGAAACTCGACCTCCTCCTTCTCCAGC
Source organism: Thermoanaerobaculia bacterium (assembly GCA_035607145.1). Classification (GTDB taxonomy): domain Bacteria; phylum Acidobacteriota; class Thermoanaerobaculia; order Multivoradales; family JAIOJS01; genus DASYQD01. Next base: position 5,304 of record DATNCU010000582.1, on the reverse strand, counting down.
CGCGCCTCATCGCGCGAGCGCTGCAGCTCGTCGTGCAGGGCGCGCAGCTTGGCGTACTCGCGACGCGCACGCTGCTTGAGCGGCCGCGCCTCGCCGTCGAGCGCCTCGAGCCGGCCGCGGTAGTCGCCGCGCACACGCTCGAAGACGACTTCTGAAACGCCTTCGCGGCGTTCGGACATCAGCCGCAGGCGGTCCTCCAGCACCTCCTGGTCGCGGCGGATCCGCGACAGCTCCTCGATGGCGCCGGTGTCGATCTCCCCGATCCGCTCGAGCATGGCGGCACCTCTTGCGGTGAAGGAACGGCGATTCTAACGCTGAGCGGCAGGCCGGCGCGCGGCGTCGACCTGGCCGGCGTAGCCGAGCGCCTCGAGCTGCGCTGCCAGCTCGGCATCGAGTGGTACCGCAGTCGAGCTGCCGCGGGGCCGCGGCCGGAATGCCAGCAGCTCGCGCGTGAGGTCGCGCGCCGCCGCCGCTTGCGCGTGCGCGAGATCGCGCTGCTGTCCAGGGTCGGCGGTGAGGTCGAAGAGCTCCAGCCGCACCGGTCGCACTCCGCGTAGCTGGAAGCCGTGGCAGATCGCGTCGCGGGCGTGGGCCTCTTCGGGCGCACTGCAGCCGTCCACCTCGACTCGCACGCGACCGGGCTCGCCGAGGACTAAGCGCACCGGCGTCCAGCTGGGCTCGACCGTCTGCGTGCGCTCGGCCCCGCCGGGTCCGCGCGCGCGAAGTACGCGCGGCACGCCGAAAGCGCGGGCCTCGAAAGCGAGATCTCCCGCGGTGGCGTCGAAGCTCAGGCTCCGTCCCTGCCACGCCTCGGCCGGCGGATCGAACAGCAGCAGGCTCCGGAAATCCTTGCCGCGCCGGCGGTAGAGCGCGCGCTCGCCCGCCTCGCCCTCCGCCCACGCGGAGCCGTCCTCGGCGGGCGCTGATTTGCCGACGAAGCGCGCCAGGCTGCGGCCGCTCGGCTGCCCGGTCGGGCGCAGGTCCGCGAGCTTGTACAGCGTCGGCGCGAGGTCGACGAGCTGCACCACCGAGGGCTGGCGCACCGCCTCGCGCCGCTGCGGATGGAGCACCAGCAGCGGCACGCGCAGCACCTCGCCGTAGAGCTGCGTGTGGTGGAAGCGGCCGTGCTCGCGCAGCTCCTCACCGTGGTCGGCAGTGACGATCACCGTCGTCTCGTCGGCGAGACCGAGCCGCGACAGCTCAGCGAAGAAGCCGCGCAATGTCTCGTCCGTCTCGCGGATGCCGGCGTCGTAGAGGGCGGCCACGTAGTCGACGGCGGTCTGCGACAGCTCCTGCTCCTGCGCATTGGCGGTGTTGAGCGCGAGCGGCGTACCGGGAATCCCGTCGGGCGGTGGCGGCCCCGGCCAGAACGGCTCGCGATAGCGCTCCGGCGCGTCGTACGGGCTGTGCACCGCGTAGGTGTGGAGGAAGAGCAGGAAGCGCGCGTCCTTGGGCACACCGGCGAGGAACTCGACGCCGCGCGCGAACGTCGCCTGGAGCTGCCGGCTGCCCGCCTTGTCGCGCGCGCGGAAGGAGTCGAAGCCGCGCCGGAAACCGTAGCGGCCGCTGACGTAGCCGCCCTCGGTGAAGCCGGCAGTGCGGAAGCCGGCGCGCTGGAAGACCTCCGGAAAGCTCTCGATCTCCGGCGCCAGCACTGCGTCGGCGGTGACCACGCCGTGCTCGCGGGGGTAGAGGCCGGTGAACATCGACATATGCGAGACCAGCGTGCTCGGGTACTGCGCGTACGCCTGCTCGAAGAGCGTGCCGCGCCGCGCGAGCTCGTCGAGGAACGGGCTCGTGGGCTTCGGGTAGCCGTAGCAGCCGAGGTGGTCGGCGCGCAGGGTGTCGATGGAGATGACGACGTAGCCGCGGGTGGGCGGCGGCAACGCTGAATCGCTGGCTGTCGATTGCTGCGGCCGTCGACAAGCGAGCGCGGACGCGACCAGCGCGCCGAGCGCCGCGGCGCGAAGAGCTGTGGCACCCGCTCGGCGCGGCATGCTGGGATGGTAGCGCGCGGTAACGCTACGCCCGTGGGTGGAACTTGTCGTAGAGCGAGCGCAGCCGCTGCTGGTGGATGTGGGTGTAGATCTGCGTCGTCGAGATGTCGCTGTGGCCAAGCATCATCTGCACCGCGCGCAGGTCGGCGCCGTGCTCGAGCAGGTGCGTCGCGAAGCTGTGCCGCAGCACGTGCGGCGACAGCGCGCGGATGCCGGCGCGGCGGCCGTAGCCCTCGAGGATCTTCCAGAACCCCTGCCGCGTCATCGGCGCGCCGCGGTGATTGAGGAACACCTCGTCGTGGCGGCCGCGCAGCAGCCCCCCGCGCACCTCCGTGAGGTAGCGGCGCAGCCACGCCTCCGCCTGCTCCCCCACCGGCACGATGCGCTCCTTGCTGCCCTTGCCGAAGGCGACGAGGAAGCCCTCGTCGAGGCGCAGCTGGCCGAGCGTCAGGCCCACCAGCTCCGAGACACGCAGGCCGGCGGCATAGAGCAGCTCCAGCATCGCCCTGTCGCGCAGGCCGAGCCGCTGCGCGGCGTCAGGTGCCGAAAGCAGCGCCGCCACCTGCGCCTCGCTGAGCACCTTGGGCAGCGTCTGCAGCTTGCGCGGCGCGAGCAGGTGCTCGGCCGGGTTGTCGGTGCGCTCGCCGGAAGCGACCAGGTGGCCATAAAACCCGCGCATCGAAGCGAGCGCGCGCCGCAGCGTCCGCGGCGCCATGCCGGCACGCAGGAGCCTTCGTTGATGTGCGGCGAGCGCCTTGGCATCCGCCTCCAGCGGCTCGACCTGCTGCGCGCGGAGGTCGCCCTCCAACCGCAGCAAGTCGCGCCGATAGGCGGCGAGTGAGTTGGCCGCGAGACCGCGCTCGCTCGCCAGCTCGTCGAGCCAGCCGTCGAGGGCGCGACGAAAGGGAGAGACCGGCGCAGCCATCGTCACCTCAGCATCGAGATCGCCGCGGCCCGCTGCGCGGTACTCGCGATGACGGATTGCCACGTCATCGCGAGCGCAGCGGAGCGATCTCGATGGACCGGGTCAACGGGCGGCGATCACACCAGCGCGCAGATGTTGGCGCCGAAGAACGGATTCTCCGCCCGCTCCTCTTCCAGCCGCGTCTCCGGGCCGTGGCCCGGCCAGAGCCGGAAGTCGCCCTCGACGGCGAAGAGGCGGTCGCGCACCGAGCTCGCCAGCGTCGCGAAATCGCCGCCGGGCAGATCGGTGCGGCCGACGCCGCGGTAGAACACGGTGTCGCCCACCAGCGCCTCACCGCTCTCCTCGTCGATGAGGCAGACGCTGCCCGGCGTGTGACCGGGCGTGTGGAGGACGCGCAGCCGAACGCCGGCGACCTCCACCGGCACGCTCTCTTCGAGGTAGCCGGTGGGCTCCGGGCAGGGCCGGGCGCCCAGCATCTTGGCGAACTCGGGGAACTGTGCGGACTGGAGGAGGAAGAGGTCGGCGCGGTGCATGTAGACGGGCAAGGCGTAGCGCTCGGCCAGGTGGCAGCAGTGCGCCACATGGTCGATGTGGCCGTGGGTGAGCAGGATGGCCTCGGGCTTCCAGCCGTTCTCGTCGATGACGGCGGCGATGCGCTCGCTCTCCCCGCCCGGATCGACGATGGCGACACGAGGCGCCTTGCCGATCAGGTAGCAGTTCTCGGCGAACGGGCCGACCGTGAAACGTTCCAGGATCATGGGGTCCCTCGGGAGTGGTCGTCGAAATCGGATGTGGTCGTCGGAATCGCGCCGGCGGCGATGAGGTTCGAGGCGTAGATGTCGCCGGCTTCGGGGGTCGGCGCCATTTTACCAGTCTCGGCTCGCCGGGGATGTCTTCCGCCTGGATCAGCTCACCGCGAGCAGAGCGCCATCAGCTCTTCCTCGGCGAGCACCGTCGAGGACGCCTTGGCGCGCTGGAAGATGGCGGCCACCAGCTCGGGCCGCGGTGCGATGCCGTGCGACTGCAGCCAGAAGACGACGTTGGACTCGCCGCTCATCGGACCTATCTCGACCAGCTGCCGGCGGCCGACGAGGCTCGCCGGCACGCCGGAGTAGATGCGGTCGGCGAGCCAGTCGTCCCCCTTCTCGCGCGCCTTGAGGATCGCGGACGCGTGCACGCCCGTGCCGGTGCGGAAGGCGTCGATGCCCACCACCGGCCAGTTGTCGGGGAAGGGCACGCCGGTCGCCTCCGCCACCTTGCGGCAGTATTCGGGCAGCCGCGAGAGGTCGTAGTCGCGCCAGCCGAGGAGCACGAAGTTGACGAGCAGCAGGTCCATCGGCGCGTTGCCGACGCGCTCGCCGACGCCGAGTGCGGTGCCGTGCAGGCGGTCGGCGCCGGCGGCCGCGGCAGCGAGGGCATTGATCTCGCCCAGGCCGCGGTCGCGGTGGCCGTGCCAGTCGACCTGCACGTCCTCGCCGGTCGCGTCGACCACCTCGCGGATGAAACGGGTCAGCGCGGCGGCGCCGGTGGGCGTCGCGTGGCCGACGGTGTCGGCGATGCAGACGCGGCGCGCACCGGCCTCTACCGCCGCCGTGTAGAGCCGCCGCAGATCGTCGGGGTTGGCGCGCGTGGTGTCTTCGGTGACGAACATCACCGGCAGCCCCTGCTTCGCGGCGAAGGCCACCGCCTTCTCCGAGAGCTGCAGCATGCGGTCGAGCGTCCACCCCTCGGCGTACTGGCGAATGGGCGAAGAGCCGATGAAGCAGGCCGCCTCGATCGGGATCCCCGCCTGCTGCGAGATCTCGACGATGGGCCGGATGTCGGCTTCGACCGTCCGCGCCGCGCAGTTGGGCGCGATCGGCAGCTTGTGGTCTGCGATCTCGCGCGCCAGCGCCAGCACGTCACGCACCACGTGCGGCCCCGCTCCCGGTAGCCCGAGGTCGAGCGCGTCGATGCCGAGCGCCACCATCTCATGCAGGATGCCCAGCTTCTGCTCGATCGACGGCGTGCGCACCGACGGCGACTGCAGGCCGTCGCGCAGCGTCTCGTCGTTGAGCTCGACGCGGCCGCGCGCCGGCTTCATGTCGCCCTCGCCGGCGCGGTTCCAGTCGTAGATCAGCTCGGCTTCGGAGAGGGCCATGGCCGTCTCGTGGCGCGAGATCAGGAGTGGGCTGCGGCCGGCGCGGCGACGGCGCGGGCGATCAGGTCGCCGACCTGCGAGGTGGTGAGCGTGCCGCCGAGGTCGACCGCCGTCTGGCCGTCGCGGATGCTCTGCGCCACCGCCGCCTCGACCTCTGCCGCCGCCTCGGTGTGGCCGAGGTACTCGAGCATCAGCGCCGTCGACAGGATCGCTCCCACCGGATTGGCGCGGCCGGTGCCGGC
>DATNCU010000580.1:0-4891 GCA_035607145.1 Thermoanaerobaculia bacterium | reverse complement strand
CGTCGCCGAGGACTTGAGCGCCCTCGGCCACGTGCTGCTGCTGCGCGGTCGAGCCCGCGAGGCCGGGACCACGTTTAAGGAAGCGCTGCGCTTGACCGCGGAGCACTACGGCAGCGACAGCCCGGAAGCGGGGATCGCGCGGCTCGATCTGGCGCTCACGCTGCCGGCAGCAGAACGGGTGCCCGCTGCCGAGACCGGCTGGCGCACGGTGCTCGCGTCGACCGGCGAGACGAGCGCCGACCGCGGTGTGGCGATGAGCCTCTACGGCGAGGTGCTGGCGACCGGGGGGCGGCGAGCCGACGGGCTACGATGGATGCGACAGGGGGCGGCTCTGCTGGAGCGGGTCGTGGGGCCCAACGACGATCTGACCGCCGAGGCGGCACGGCGCGTAGCGCGTTTCGAGCTCCCGAGGGCGAACGTTTGAGCTGGCGAGGAAAGGGGTCGGACAATGAAGGTCACACGGGTGCTGGTCCTGCTGGCAGTCACCGCGGCGTGGTGGGGAGGGCCGGCAGCGCAGCCGGCTGGCGCGGAAGGTTGCGTGCGTCGAGGTCGGCGGTGCTCCACGCCGCCGGCGCGATCGGGCGAGAGCAAGGCTCGAACCGAGGGGATGGTTGCCGCGGCGAGTCGCCTCGCGACTGGCGAGCGGGTCGTGGTGCCGATCGTCTACCACGTGGTCTACGGCTCCTTCGTCGCACTGCGCGGTGAGGAGCCGGACGATCGCGACCACGCTCCTGCCCTCGATCTCGTGCAGCGTCAGACGCAGGCGCTGAATCGGGCGTTCCGCGGCACCGGGTTCTCGTTTCGGACCGCGGAGGCAACACTCTCGGACTTCGCTCCCTGGCAGAGCGAGCCGATGCCGGCCGGGGTACTGCCGGCGGAGGAGGACCTCGAGCGGATGGTTCGCGACCTGACCGCGAACAGGGAGGCATCCCTGCACGTGTTCCTGTTGCGCGAAGTGGAGAATCGCGCCGCGCCCCCGGACACCAGGAGCCTCTTCGAAGACGTTGCGGGCACCGACGCGATCGTCATGGACTGGGACTACCTGCCCTACGTCGAAGGGTTGAGCCCGGCCAGGGACCGCGCGCTGCGACGCTTCTATTTCGAAGGGGACATGCTGGTGCACCTCGTCGGGCACTTCGCCGGGCTGATGCACACGTTCGAGGAGTGGCCCGACGAGGGCGACGTCGACTGCAAGGACGAGTGCGGCACGACGACCGACCTGGTAGCCGACACGCCCGCACATCGCTGGATCTGGGAGGAGAAAGTGGGCCGCTGCATTCCTCTCGACACGTGCAAAGACGCTCCCGGCCTGGACCCGATGACGAACTACATGAACCTCGAGCCCGACCTCTGCGCGAGCGAGTTCACGCCCGGACAGGTCGAGCGCATGGAGCGGATGGTCCGCACGTTCCGGCCCTACCTCATCGTGCCGGCAGTAGACGCCGAGCCACCGCGCTGACCAGCGGCGGTGCGCCGCGCGCGGCTCAGCCCTTCCGCGAGCCCACTCAGCTCTTCCGGGAGCCCAATCAGGTCTTCCGCGAGCCCATAGGCACGTAGTACTCCGTGCCCTTGACCGGCTTCGCGAGCTTCTTGACCAGGTCCTCGAAGTCCTCGCTCTTCTGCACGAAGTCGATGTGGCGGGTGTCGACGACGAGCAGCGGCGAGCGGTCGTAGTAGTGGAAGTAGTGGTTGTAGGCGTCGATGAGCTGCGCCAGGTAGTCGCCGGCGAGGTGGCGCTCGAAGCTGCGTTGGCGGCGCTTGACGCGCTCGAGGCAGGTGTCGACGTCGGCCACCAGGTAGAGCATGAGGTCGGGCTTCCGCACCTGCGGCTCGAGCAGCTTGTAGAGCTTGTCGTAGAGCGACAGCTCGTCGTCGGAGAGGTTCAGGTAGGCGAAGATGCGGTCCTTGTCGAAGGTGTAGTCGGCGAGCACCAGCTTGTCGAACAGCCCCAGCTGGTGCATATCGCGCTGCTGCTTGAACCGCGAGAGCAGGAAGTAGAGCTGGGTCTGGAAGGCGGTGCCCGCCTTGTCCTTGTAGAAGTCGGACAGGAAGGGGTTGCCGACGTCCTCGAGCAGCTTCACCCCCTCGAAGCGCTCGCACAGGCGCTCGACCAGGGTGGTCTTGCCCACCCCGATGGGCCCGTCTACGGCCAGGTAGTGGAAGGGGAGCTCGATGGCGGTCAAGCCGCGGCGAGTCTACTCCGGAACGATGGCCGGCCCGGACCCCTCGCCGCGGCAGGACCGCGGCATGCGCCATGCAGCTCGCGACGGCCGCAAGGGCAGCGGCGAGAGGGCCGCTCGCGCCTCCCGGCAGGAAAGGGGTGCACCATGGGTCTGTTCGGTAAGAGTGACAAGGAGAAAGAGCAGGAAGCGCAGGCGGCCCACCACGAGGCGCAGCGCAAGATGCAGGAAGCGCTCAAGCGCCGCGACCAGGCGGCCGCGGCGGCCAAGCCGGCACCAGCGCCGGCGCCCGCCCCGCCGAAGCCGGCGGCGCCTGGTGGTGCGGCACCGCCGCCAGCGGGCGCCAAGCCGCAGGCGGTCCCGGTGTCACAGCCGGCGACCGCGGACGGTCAGACCTACACCGTCCAGAAGGGCGACAGCCTGTCGAAGATCGCCAAGCAGCACCTCGGCGACGCCAACGCCTGGAAGAAGATCTACGAGGCCAACAAGGCGGTCATCGGCGACAACCCCGACAAGATCTTCCCCGGCCAGAAGCTCAAGATCCCGGGCGGCGGCACGCGCCAGGCGTGAGCGGTGGCGGCGGGGCGCGGCAGCGGGCCGCGCCACCGCCGGACCGGCGCGGGCTCGGCGACGAGAGACTTCGCGCCCGCTAACCGCGGGGCCGCCCGCCGCGCCCGCCCAACAGATCGCCGAGGATCCCGCCGCCGGCCTCGCCCTCCTCGCGGACGCTGCGCTGGCCGCCGCCGAGCAGGTCGCCGAGGATGCCACCGCCGCTGTCGGCTGCGGTGCCGGCGCGCGGCTGACCGCCGCCGCCGAGCAGGTCGTCGAGGAACGACCCGTCGTGGTCGCGGTCGAGCAGCCCGCCGAGGATGCTGCCGAGGCCACCGCCGCCGCCTCCCTGACGCATCTGGCCGAGGGCGCCGCCGAGGATGTCGCCCAGCCCGCCGCCGCCGCTGGTTCCGCCGCCGCTCGCCGCGCCACGGTGCTGGCGGGCCCGCGAGAGCGCGCCCAGCACCAGCGGCGCCAGCATCGCCAGCAACTGCACCACCTGGCCGCGGTCGAGGCCGCCGCGGCTCGCCACCGCATCCTCCACCCTCCCTCGCCGCTGGCCGAAGATGTGGTCGAGGCTGCGCACGTCAGAGCTCGATGGTCCGCCGCCGAGCAGCGAGCCGAGGTTGTCGAGGATCGAGCCGTCGTGGTCGCGGTCGAGGGCCGAGCCGAGCGCAGCCTCGCCCTGCGGCGTCGAGCTGTTGCGCTGCAGCGCGCCGATCATGGCGGGCAGCGCCGCCGACACCGCCGCCGAGGTCTGCTCGGGCGTCGCCCCTACCTGGCTACCGAGACGCGCGAGCGTCGCGGGGTCGAGCTGCGATCCGAGCAAGTCGAGGATCGAGGACATCGGCTCCCCCTTTCGTGAGCCGGCGCGCGGCGGAGGTGCCGGCGCGCCACTGCGAGCGGATCAGGCCGGCGCTGCCGCTGCCGCCGGCTGTTCCCGCACCAGCGGCCGGTAGAGCGTGTCGCGCTCGACCGGCTCGAAGCCGGCGTCACGCACGATGCGCACCAGCTCGCCCCGCGACATCGACTGGCCGGTCTCGGCGCCGGCCATGTGGTAGATCGTCTCCTCCACCACCGTGCCGTCGAGGTCGTCGGCGCCGAAGGAGAGCGCCACCTGCGCCAGCTTCGGCGTCACCATGATCCAGTAGGCCTTGACGTGCGGCACGTTGTCGAGCACCAGCCGCGAGGTGGCGATGGTGCGCAGGTCCTCGCTCCCCGGCGTGTGGTACTTGAGCCCCATGTAGTTGTTCTCGGGGTGGTAGGCGAGGGGGATGAAGCAGTTGAAGCCGCCGGTGTCATCTTGCAGCGCGCGCAGCCGCATCAGGTGGTCGACGCGGTGCTCGAGCCGCTCGACGTGGCCGTAGAGCATGGTGCAGTTGGTCCGCAGGCCCATGCCGTGGGCGACGCGGTGGACCTCGATCCACTCGTCGGCGTCGAGCTTGCCGTCGCAGATGATCTCGCGCACCTCGGGGTGGAAGATCTCGGCGCCGCCGCCGGGGAGCGACCCCAGCCCGGCAGCCACGAGGCGCCGCAGCACCTCCGCGATCGACAGCTTCTCGCGCTTGGCGAACCAGCCGATCTCGATGGCGGTGAAGGCCTTGAGATGCGCTTGCGGGAAGCGCTCCTTGAGCCCGCGCAGCATCTCCTCGTACCACGAAAGGTCGAGATCGGGATGCAGGCCGCCGACGATGTGGAACTCGGTGACCGCGTTGCCCCCCTGCTGCGCCGCGTGCTCGTAGACCTGCTCGTGGCTCATCTGCCAGGCGTGCGCCTCGCCCTCGAGCGCCGCGAAGCTGCAGAACTTGCAGTTGTAGGTGTAGACGCAGACGTTGGTGGGGTTGATGTGGCGGTTGACGTTGAAGTAGGCGACGTCGCCGTGCAGGCGCCGGCGCACAGCGTCGGCGAGCTTGCCGAGGTGGAGCAGGTGCGGCGTGGTGAAGCACTGCAGGGCGTCGGCTTCGTCGAGGCGAATGCCGTCGCGCACCTTGGCGGCGAGCGGCTGCAGCTCGGAGGGGAACGTCGCGGGGTCGATCGTGCGCTGGGGCATCGGGAGAAGTCTACCAAGTGGACCTGACCACCCGGCCCCGCGCCCGGCGTCGTATCCTCGCGACGTGAGCGAGGAGATCGAGATCGTCCCCTTCGAGGATCGCTACGCGGGC
>DATNCU010000571.1:0-5293 GCA_035607145.1 Thermoanaerobaculia bacterium | reverse complement strand
CGGCGCGCCGCCCGAAGTCAACGCGGCAGTGGCGAGCAGCGCCTCGCGCCGCGCCAGCAGGGCGGCTTGCAGCGGCGCGTCGGCGAGGCCCGGCGTCAGCGGCTCGCCGGCCGCGAGCTGCAACCGCTGCAGCGTGAGGTCGGGGTCGAGCTGCAGATCGACGCGGAAGCCGCCGTCGCGGGCGAGGAACACCTCGACGCGGCCGGCGCCGAGCTCGTGAGCGCGCGCGGCGGCACCGCAGGCCAACATCGCCGCGAGCAACAGCGCGACGCGCCTCACGGCTCGCCCGCCACGAAGGTGAGCGACGTCCACACGCTCGCGAAGTCCACCGCGGCGTCGCCGGCCGGCACGATCTTCACCGCCTTGATCAGCCACTCGCCGGTGCGGGGCAGCTGGAAGGCGACGCGCCCCTCGCCGTCGCTGCGCGCCACCAGCGCCTTGGCGGGATCGAGCCGCGACAGCGCCGCCACCTGGATGCCGGCCACCGGCTTACCTTGCCACAGCAGGCGCAGCGGCAGCGTGCCGCCGGCCGCGAGCGTGGCGGGATCGGCGAGCGGCACCAGCTCGAGCGGCAGCCCCGCCACGCGGTCGAAGCCGGCACTGCCCGTGCCGCGCACGACCAGCAGCGACTTGACCGAGCGCGAGAAGCGGTCGCGCGCGAGCGCTTTGCCCTGCCAACCGGCGGGCAGCTGCGCGGCGACACCCTCCTCTTGTGCGTAAAGCGCCAGCTTCTCCGGCGTCAGCTCGGCCACCGACCCGCGGCTCTCGTAGGCCACCACCAGCGTCCCCGCCCCCGGCGCCTGCGCGATCCCCGCCGGGTCCATGCCGTGCACGCCGGGCGCGCGCCGCTCGCCCTCGCCGTCGAGCGTCGCGAAGCGCACCAACAGCGTCTCGTCCCGCTGCACCGGATCGCCGAGGAAGTGATTGCCGACGCGGAGCCGCAACGTCAGCCGCTGCGACGGCGCAGGGCGGTAGGTCGAGGGCTCGATCCAGAAATCGTGCGCGGACGCTGCGCCCGCTCCCAGAAGCAAGCTCATGGCGATCGCGGCGAGAACCGATCCGCGCAGGACTCTCATCGCCAACCAGTACGGCCCGCGGAGGGGTCTGGATGATGGCGCACGATGCAACCGTCCGCGGTGTGCCCAGCGCTAGTGCCCGAGCGCTGCTTCGACGGCGGCAACGGTGGGCTCGATCTCGACGAGGCCCTCGGGGCGCCACGCCGCTTCGGGGTCCTTGAGCAGGTGGCCGGTGAGGACGCAGACGACACGGTCTCTTGGAGCGATGGTGCCCTCGCGGCGGAGGCGCTCGACGCCGGCAAGTGTCGTCGCAGAGGCGGGCTCGCAGCCGATGCCCATGCCGTCGATGGTGCGTTTGGCGGCCATCAGCTCTTCGTCGCTGACCTCGGTGACGACGCCATTCGTATCGCGGATGGCCGCCACCGCGCGGTCGTGAGAAACAGGATCGCCGATGCGGATGGCGCTCGCCACGGTCTCGGCGGCGACGCGATGGCGGTTCGCGAATCCCTCCGCGAAGGAGCGGAAGAACGGATTGGCGCCGCGCGCCTGCACCGCGGCGAGCCGCGGCAGCTTGTCGATCCAGCCCGCGGCCTTCGCCTCGCGCAGCGCCTTGCCGAAGGCGCTCGTGTTGCCGAGGTTGCCGGCGGGCACGACGATCCAATCCGGCGGCTGCCAGTCGAGGTCCTGCAGCAGCTCCCAGACGATCGTCTTCTGCCCCTCGATGCGAAAGGGGTTGATCGAGTTGACGAGGTAGATGCCGAGCTTGTCGCAGGCTTCGCGCACGAGACGCATGGCGGCGTCGAAGTCACCGCGCACCTGCAGGCAGCGGGCGCCGTAGGCGAGCGTCTGCGCCAGCTTGCCGCTCGCCACCTTGCCGGCCGGCACGAAGACGATCCCCGGGATCCCCGCCTGCGCCGCGTAGGCGGCGAGCGAGGCGGAGGTGTTGCCGGTCGAGGCGCAGGCGACGGCGCGGGCGCCGAGCCGCACCGCCTGCGTGATCGCCACCGTCATGCCGCGGTCCTTGAACGAGCCGGTGGGGTTCTCGCCCTCGTGCTTGAAGAGCAGGCCGCCGCGCTCGTAGAGCCGCGTGGCGCCTTCCGGGTGCGTCACCAGCGCTTCGCGAGCGACGTCGAGCACCGCCTCGCGGAAGCGCCAGACGCCGCTCTGGTCGGCAGGTGCGCGCGAGAGGCGTCGCGCTTCGACGCTGGCGCGGTCGAGCGCGATCGCCGCGCGCTCGACGGCGAGCAGGCCGCCGCAGTCGCAGGTGTAGCGCACCTCGTCGAGCGGGTAGCGGCGCGCGCAGGTGCCGCACTGCAGCCACTCGCGCGCTGTCGTGGGCGCGGCGAGCGCAGCTTCGCCGGCCGTTGGTTGCTCGCTCACGCGCGCCGCGCTCCCTGCCGATCGATGGCGCCCACGTGCGTGGTCGACTCGATCTCGCCGGCGCGTTGCATGGCGGTAGCGACGCCGCGCGCGACGTCCTCGTCCTCGGCGACGGCGAACACCGTGGGACCGGAGCCCGAGATCGACCCGCCGAACGCGCCCGCCTCGCGCGCCGCCGCCTTCACCGCGGCGAAGCGTGGGATCAGCGGCGCCCGCCGCGGCTCGGCGTAGCGGTCGTCGAGCGCGCGGCCGAGGAGCTCGCGGTCGCCGCTCGCGAAGGCGTGCACCAGCGCCGCGGTGTTCGCCATCTGCCGCACCCACGTCGCGCGGTCGCAGTCCGCTGGCAGGATGGCGCGCGCGGCGCGCGTCTCGACGCGCACGCGCGGCGTCCACAGCGCGAGCCACCACGGCGCCCCGACGCGCAGCGGCACCACGTCGATGGGCTCGACGCTGCGCGACAGCACCAGGCCGCCGAAGAGTGCCGGCCCGATGTTGTCCAGGTGCGGCCCCGCCACCGCCGTCTCGCCGGCGAGCGCGGCGGCGAGGATGTCGCTCGCCAGCACGTCGGCGGCCGTCGCGGGGCAGAGGATCTCCGGCTGTCGCGGGATGAGCTCGTCGCGCTCGAGGTCCGTGGCCAGCAGGTGCGCGGCGTAGGCGCCGGCCACGCTGCTCGCGGCGCTGCCGCCGAGGCCGCCGGAGAGCGGCAAACCCTTGTCGATGCTCACAACTACCTCGATCGCGATGCCACAGCGGCGCAGGTACTCGCGCGCCGCGATGGCGGCGCAGTTGGCGCCGGCGTCGCGCGGGATCTCGCCGGCGTCGCGGCCGGTCACTTCGCCGATGCGCGAAGCGCCGTGCGTCGCGTGCGCCACCGTCACGCGATCGCCGATGCCGCCGACCGCCAGCCCGAGCACGTCGAACCCCGGCCCGACGTTGCCGATCGAGCCCGGAGCGAAGGCGGTGGCGGCCGGGCCGCCTCGGGGTTCGCCGTGCATGGGAAGCGGCGGAGTGTACAGCGGCTATCATTGCCGCCCGCCGCATGGATCCTGCGTCGTCCACCGCGCCGCCCCGCGGCTCGCTCGACCTTCCGGCGCCGGGCTCCATCGTTGGTGGGGAGCTGGTCGAGGTCCGCGGCTGGGCCGCCGACGCGAACGGTTCGGTCGCCGTGGACCTCGACGTCGACGGCACGCCGGTCGCCCATGCCCGGCTCGGGTTTCCCCGCCCCGACGTCGCAGCCGCCCTCGGCACCCCCGCGGCTGGCCTCTCCGGTTGGGAGTGCCTGCTCGACCTCCAGTCCCTGGCGGGCGGGCGACCGGAGGTCTCCATCGCCGCTTTCGCCCGCGACGGCGCCGGCGGCCGGTTCGAGGTCGGGCGCTCGGTGGTGCAGGTGGCCGCCGGTGGAGCGCGCGAGCCGACACCGCGGCTCGGCGATCCGCCGCCGTTGCAGCCGCAACCGGCCCGAGCGCCGCGAGCCCACGGCCCGCTCCGCATCCTCGCCGTGATCCACAACCTCGGTCGCGGCGGCAGCCAGCTCATCCTCCGCGAGCGGCTCGGCGAGCTGGTAGCCGCCGGCGAGGCGGAGGTGGTCCTGGCGAGCCCGAGCGATGGTCCGCTGCGGGCGAGCTTCGAGGCGATCGGCGTGCGCTGCCACCTGACCGGCGAGCTGACGCCTCCCGACGAAGCGCAATACGAGGCCCGCCTCGCCGAGCTCCTCGCGTGGAGCCGGCCGCAGGGCTTCGACCTGGTGCTCGCCAACACCATCGCCAGCAGCGCCGGCGTCGACCTCGCCGAACGCCTCGGTTTGCCGTGCGTCTGGTTGCTCTATGAGGCGCCCGCGACCGAGCGGCACCTCGCGGCGCACGTGTCGCTGCGCTGGCCGGCTTACGCGCAGGCGCAGGCGCGGCGTGCTCTCGCCAGCTGCCCGGCGATGGTCTTCGACTCCGACCACGTGCGCGAGCGCTACCGCGGCTGGACGCCGGCCGAACGCCTGGTGACGGTGCCCGGAGCCATCGACCTCGCCTCGATCGCCCGCTTCCGCGCCGCGTTCGATCGCCGCGAGGGGCGCCGGGCGCGCGGCATCCCCGACGAGGCGGAGCTGGTGCTCGGGCTCGGCACGCTCTTCGTCCACAAGGGGGCGCCGCTGCTGGTGCAGGCCTTTGCCACCCTCGCCGCCGAGCGGCCGCAGGCGATGCTCGCCCTCGTCGGCGCGCTTCCCGACGAGCTCGCCACGGCCGTCGAGCGCTTCGTCACGGAGAGCGGGCTCGGCGAACGCGTGCGCATCGAGCCGATGGGCGACGAAGCGTACGCCTGGCTCGCCATGGCGGACCTCATGATCTGCAGCAGCGACAGCGAGTCGATGCCGCGCGTGGTGCTGGAGGCGATGGCGTTCGAGGTGCCCGTGCTCTCGACCACCGTGGGCGACGTGCCGGCGTTGATCGTCGACGGCGAGAGCGGTTGGCTGATCCCGCACAGCGACCCCGCGGCGATGCGTCTGGGGCTGCGCCGCGCCTTCGCTGCGAGCCCCGAGGAGCGGCGCACGATGGCCGCCGCGGCGACGCGGCGGGTCGCCGCGCGCGACGCACCGCAGGCAGCGGCGCGGTTCTCGACGGTGCTGCGGGCGGCTCTCGAAGACAGACCGTTACCGGTCTGCTAAACGAAGACTTCCAGACCGAGACCTCTACACCAAGGCCGCAGCTCGCGCCGCCGCGAACAGCTCGCGGTACTCGCGCACCGTGCTCTCGAGGGCGAAGCGTGCCGCGAAGACGGTCTCGGCCCCCTGCCGGTGGCGCTGGTAGATCTCCTCGTCGACGAGGTAACGCAGCATGACGTTGGCGAGCACCCCCACCTCGACGGGCACGCCCGGTGCGCCGGGCACCAGCAGGCCCGCCCGCACGCCG
>DATNCU010000567.1:0-7010 GCA_035607145.1 Thermoanaerobaculia bacterium | reverse complement strand
TCACCAGGTCGCCGAACCACATGTGCGCGAGCTCGTGGGTGAGCACCGTGGCGAGGGCGCGGCGGTCGGCGGCGCTCGCCCCCTCCGGCGGTGCGAGCAGGATGCGGTCGGCGAAGGTGATGAGGCCCGGGTTCTCCATCGCGCCGGGCCAGAACTCCGGCACCGCCACGAGGTCGAGCTTGGCGAACGGATACGGCTGGCCGAACCAGCGCTCGAGCCCGGCGAGCAGCGGCGGCGCCATCTCGCGCGCGAGGGCGGCGAGGCTCCCCTGCCCCGCCGGCACGAGGATGCGGCCCGGCACCGAAAGGCCCGGCACCTCGACGACGTCGAAGGGCCCGGCGGCGATGGCGACGAGATAGCTCGGCAGCGCCGGCGTCTGCTCGAAACGCACGGTCTGCCAGCCGGGCTCGGCGACGGTGGTCTCGACGACCGGCGCGTTGGTGGCGGCGACGAGGCCGGCGGGAACCTCGAGCTCGAACGTCCACGGGATCTTGAACGCCGGCTCGTCCCAGCACGGGAAGCTGTGCCGCGCATCGGCCGCCTCGAGCTGGGTGAAGACGTAGTGCTTGCCGTCGGCCTCGGCGTCGTAGATGCCGACCGAGTGCGCGTCGTACTCCTGTTGGAAGTCGAGGGTGAGGAGGTAGTCGCCCGCGGCGAGCGGCTTCTCTGCTACCAGCTCGACGACGCCGTCGGCGAGCGGCCGGGGCTCGAGGTGGATCGCCTCGCCGCCCGCGAGCGGCCGCGCGGAGACGTTCCACAGGTCCATCTCTTGCGCGTGCAGCCGGATGGCAGCGACCGGCGCCGGCACGCGGAGATCGATCTCGGCGCTGCCGCGGTAGTCGGGCGCCGCCGGGTCGAGCCGCAGCTTCAAGCGCTCGGCGAGCGGCACCACAGCGTCGCCGAGGCGCAGCTCGGGCGTGCTCGCGGGCGCGCCGGCGGGTGGCGCCGGTTGGGTCGCAGCAGCGCCGCCCATCAGCACGCACGCCGCGGCGAGGATCAGCGTGCACGACCGGAGTAATGCCTTCCTGGAAACCTGCACGGCCATTCGCGGGCTCCTCTCGTCGAGCCGCGGGAGTCTACGCGACGCGCAGCGGCGCAGCGGCTAAGATCCCGGCGTGCTGGCGATGGCCGTGAAGCCGAAGCGGCGGCCGGCGGTGGGCTGGCGGGAGTGGGCCGCGCTTCCCGACCTCGGCATCGCGGCGATCAAGGTCAAGGTCGACACCGGAGCCCGCTCGTCGGCGCTCCACGCCTTCGACCTCGTGCGCGTCGACGACGAGGACGGCGCCTGGGTGGAGTTCGCCGTCCACCCGCTGCAGCGCGACGCCTGCGGCACGGTGCGCACACGCGCGCGGCTGCTCGACGAGCGCTGGGTGCGCTCCTCGTCGGGGCGGCGCACCTTTCGGCCAGTGATCGCCACCACCATGGTGCTCGGCGGCAACAGCTGGCCGATCGAGCTGACGCTGGTCCGCCGCGACCTCATGGGCTTCCGCATGCTGGTCGGCCGCGAGGCGCTGCGGCGGCGATTGGTGGTCGACCCCGGGCGTTCCTACCTCGCCGGCGAGCCCGTGCTCGCCGCCCGCACTGAGGCCGACGCAGGTGGCGACGCCGTGGCGGAGGACGCGTCGACCACGCGACAGCTCGCGGCCGCGGGGCACCGGTGAAGATCGGCATCCTCTCGCGCCGCCCGGCGCTGTACTCGACGCGGCGGCTGCGCGAGGCGGCGGAGGCGCGCGGCCACCACGTCGAGGTGGTCGACTACCTGCGCTGCTACATGAACATCACCGCCGAGCGCCCCGCCGTGATGCTCGGCGGCAAGGAGCTCGACTTCGACGCCGTGGTGCCGCGCATCGGCGCCAGCAACACCTTCTACGGCACCGCGGTGGTGCGGCAGTTCGAGGTAATGGGCGTCTTCCCCTGCAACGAGAGCACCGCCATCGTGCGCGCGCGCGACAAGCTGCGCTCCGTGCAGCTGCTCGCGCGCGAGGGGATCAGCCTGCCGGTCACCGGCTTCGCGCACTCGACCAAGGACGTGCCGGCGCTGGTCAAGGCCGTTGGCGGCGCGCCGCTCATCGTCAAGCTGCTCGAGGGCACGCAGGGCATCGGCGTCATGCTCATCGACAGCGACGAGGCGGCGCGCTCGGTGATCGCCGCCTTCCGCCAGGTCCACGCCGACATCCTGGTGCAGCAGTTCGTCGACGACGCCGCGGGCAGCGACTATCGCGCGCTGGTCGTCGGCGGCGAGGTCATCGCGGCGATGCGCCGCAAGGCGCCGCCGGGAGAGTTCCGCGCCAACCTCCACCGCGGCGGCACGGCGGAGGCGGTGGAGCTCGGCGAGGCGGAACGCGAGGTGGCTGTGCGCGCCGCTGCCGCCGTCGGCCTCGGCGTCGCCGGCGTCGACTTCCTGAGCGCCAGCCGTGGGCCGCTGGTCATCGAAGTCAATGCCTCGCCGGGGCTTGAGGGGATCGAGGGCGCCACCGGCGTCGACGTCGCCGGCGCCATCGTGCGCTACGTCGAGGAGCGCGTCGCCGGCGATCGGCGCAACGAGGGCCGGCGGCGCGATGACTGAAGGGCCGGCGGAGCCGCCTGCCCCGCCGCCGGAGCAACCGCCGGCGACGGACGACCCGCAGCTCGCCGCGTCACAGCAGCCCGGCGAGATCGGCGAGCCGCAGCTCGCGGCGCCCCCCGCGCCGACGGACCTGCTGCGCATCGGCGACAAGATGGTGCCGCCGGGCAGCGCGGTGCGCATCGACCTGCCAGTGGCGCGCCTCTTCACCGGCGGCTGGTTGTCGCTCCCGGTGACGGCGCTGCAGGGCGCGCGCCCCGGCCCGCGGCTCTGGCTCGACGCCGCCATCCACGGCGACGAGCTCAACGGCATGGAGATCATTCGCCGCGTCCTCGCCGTGCTCGACCCGGCGCGCCTCGCCGGCGCCGTCATCGCGGTGCCGGTGGTCAACGTCTTCGGCTTCGTGCAGCAGACCCGCTACCTGCCCGACCGCCGCGACTTGAACCGCTCCTTCCCCGGCTCGGCGCGCGGCTCGATGGCGGCACGCCTCGCCCGCTTGTTCATCGAACAAACCGTCGCCAAGTGCGGCTACGGCATCGACCTCCACACCGGCTCGCAGCACCGCACCAACCTGCCGCAGATCCGCGCCCACCTCGCCGACCCCGAGACCCGCCGCATCGCCGAGGCCTTCGCGGCGCCGATGATGTACACCGCGGCCGAGATCCCCGGCTCGCTGCGCGCGGCCGCCCGCCGCCGCGGCGTCCACCTCCTCGTCTACGAGGCCGGCGAGCCGTTGCGCTTCGACGAAGCCGGCATCCGCGCCGGCGTCGACGGCGTGCTGCGCGTGCTCGCAGCCCTCGGCATGTGGGAGGCGCCGGAAGGCCCGCCGCCCCCGCGCTCTTTCGAAGCCGAGGAAGCGGCCTGGGTGCGGGCGCGGCGGAGCGGCATCTTCCACCACTCGGCCAAGCTAGGCGAGCCCGTCAAGCGCCATCAACAGCTCGGCTACATCACCCCGCCATGGGGCAACGAGACGACCCCCGTCAAGGCCCCGTTCGAAGGCATCGTCATCGGCTTCACCAGCAACCCGCTGGTCTACCGCGGAGACGCCCTACTGCACGTGGCTCGGGCTGCGCGCGCGCCCTCACGGCCCGCGCGAGTCTGACGGAGCTCGGACGCCAGGTACGGCTGTACACCACCCAACCTCAAGCCCGACGACTCGTAAAGACTGTCGCCACAAATACTTGACAGGCGGCACTTGCAAGTGCATGCTAAGTGCATGGCCGTCAAGACGATCACCATTGATCTCGAGGCCTACGAGGCGCTGGCCGCCGAGAAGCGGCCAGGGCAGTCATTCTCGCAAGTGATCAAGCAGCACTTCGGACGCCGGCGAACCGGCCGAGAGCTGGCTGAATTGCTGACGACGGTGCGACTCTCGGACTCGACCCTAGACGCCATCGAAGCCGTCGTCGAGGACCGTCGTCGAGAACCTGCCCGCTCCGTTGACTTGTGATCCTTCACCTGGATACGAGCTTCGTCGTCGACCTTCTCCGCGAAGCGGCCCGCGAGCGGAAGGGTCCGGCATCGGCCTTCTTGCAGCAACACTTTGAGGACGAGCTCCGGATCTCTCTGTTCGTAGCGTGCGAGCTCTGGCTCGGGGTGGAGCGGTCCGATCGCGGTGTCCAGGAGCGACGGCGCGTCGACGAGCTCATGACGGTAGTTCCCGTGGCTCTGCCCGGCGCCACGCTCCCTCCGGTCTATGGGCGCACTTTGGCAGGCCTCCAACGTCGTGGCGAGGTCATCGCGACCATGGACCTGCTCATCGCATCCAGCGCGCTCGTGGAAGGAGCACCATTAGTCACTCGCAACGCTTCGCACTTCGAGCGGGTGCCGGACCTAAAGCTGCTCAGCTACTAACGAGGAAGCGCGCGAGGCGCACGCGCTCCTCCACCGTAAGCACCTCGCGCAGCCAGTCGCGCAGCGGGTCAACGCTGCGGAAGGCGCGGCGGTTGGGGCTCGCGGCGTTGCGGATGATGCGCTCGACCTGCATGGCGAAGGTGGCGCCCTCGCCCACCAGCACTGCCGTGCGCTCGACGTGGTCTGCCGCCCGCGACAACAACTGGATGAGCGCCTCGGCCACCGGCGCCGGGAACAGCGTCGCGTGGGTGATGTCGACGACGCCGACGTACTTGCCGTGGATGGCGCCCGCTTTGGTCTTGTACTCCAGGGCGAACTGGTGCACCTCGTCGAGCGACAGCGGGCTCGCCAGGCGCACCTCGACGAGGCGGCCGGCCACGTGGTCGATCTTGTACATCGCGACGCGTGCCAGCCGCGTCAGCCGATGGCGGGCAACGGCTCCGCCGGCGGCAGCGGCGGCGGCTCCGGCGGCGGCACCGCCGGGAAGAGGTCGTAGCCCGCCTGCCGCAGCAGGCAGAGCGACCAGGCGCGCTCGAAGTAGTACAGCGGCTGCAGCAGCGTGTGGTGGACGATCGGCAGGAAGCCGAGGCAGCAGGTGAAGCAGCCGGCGAGCAGCGACGTAATCGCCGCAACGATGCCGAAGACGATCTTGAGCAGCACGTAGATCACGAAGCTGCCGAGGTTGGCGCGCACCAGCCCCCAGGCAACACCCAGCGCCCGCCCGCAGCGCACGTCGAGGGCGATCTGCAGCGGGGCCGCAAAGTCGCGCAGCACGATCGAGAAGAGGTTGAGGGCGATCGCCCAGACGATGAACAGCAGGGCGAGCGCGATGATGCCGAGGATGGGGCCGGGGTGCGCACCGAAACGGATCAGCGAGATGACGAAGAAGCCGATCGGCACCAGCAGCGCCACGACGCCGAAGAAGGCGACCAGCGACGCGCCAAAGCTCCAGCCGAAGTAGGACCAGGCGCGGTCGGCGTGCTCGCGCCACGGCCGCGCCACGTCGAAGCGGCCGCTCGCCACGTTGTCGGCATACATGAAGACGCCGCGGCTGTTGAGCCAGAGGACGACCGCCGCGAGGACGAGCATCAACACCACCACGATGGCGCCGACGGCGAGGATCACGGCGAGGTGCTCGCCGATCCAGTCCTTGGCGGTGGAGATGGCCTCCTCGGGGCTGGGGCCACCGCCGGGGAAGATGTTGTCGCTGTTGCCGAAGCGCGAGCCGCCGGTGCCGCCGCCGCCGGCGCGGCCGCAGCGGTCGAGGAAGGTGACGAACCCCAGCGGCAGCCAGCGGTCGAGGCGGAACGGGAAGAGCCGCGCGCGGACGATCTCCAGCGCCTCGCTCGCGGCGGTGCCGACGGAGAGCTTGCGCGAAACCGACGGCGCGATCACTGGCGTCGGATTCTAACCTTGAGTCGCATCCGCGACCGAACGTGCGGGCGTAGCGCCGCGCGCGGAGAGCGCCAGCCAGGCGGTCGGCAGCAGCACCACGGCGAGCGCCAGCGCGCCCTGCAGGCGGTAGGCGCCGCCGGGCTCGAGCAGCAGCCGCAGCGCGCCGGCGCCGCCGAGACCCAGCCACGCCGCCGTCACCCAAGCGAGCGGGTTCCTGCGCAGGAAGCAACCGGCGAGCAGCAGCAGGGCGCCGGCGAGCACGACGACAGAGAGCAATCCCGCCGCGTACTCGGGCAGCGTGCGGGCCGCCGGCGGCAGGAACGACAGCACGGACAGCAGCGCCAGCAGCGCGCGCCGGCCCACGCCGCGGAAGTGGCGGCCGATCACCGCCGCCGCGATCGCCGCGAGCGCCGCCACGAACAGCGTCGACGAGAGGGCGCGTGCCGCCGCGGCGAGGAACGGCGCCGTGGCATCGATGCTGCCGGGCCAGGAGACCCCGGTGATGACGCGCCCACCCGGCACCAGACCTTCGGCCAGCTCGCGCAGCGCTGGTAAGCCGAGCGCCAGGCCGAGCGCGACGAGGCCGCCCACCAGCGCGTCGCGCGCAAAGACGCGCCGCGCCGCGGGGCGCCAGGCGGAGAGCGCCTCGGGATAGAGCGCGGCGGCGAGGCCGGCCACGAGCGCTGCCGCCACCAGCGTGCCGAGCGCCGCCACCGCCACGCTCACACCGATGACGACGAGGAACGCCCCGCCGGGGATCGCCGTGTCGTAGGCGCTCCACAGCGTGTCGAGCGAAAGCAGCAGCCGCAGCAGCACCGCGGCGGCCGCGACCGTGCCGAGCAGGACCGCCGCCTTCCACGGCAGCTCGCCGGCGCGGATCTTCGCCACCAGCAGCATGATGGCAAACGCCGCGAGGGTGCCGATCAGCGGCAGCTTGAGCCAGCGCACGATCACGGTGAGCGCCGTCTCCTTCTCGCGCGCGCGGCGCCAGGCCTCGGGCACCTTCACCTCGCGCGTCCACGAGCCGACGCGGCCGCCCTGCACCACCACCTCGTGCCGCACCTTGGCCTCGCCGGCGCCGGGGACGGCGAGCTCCCACAGCAGCGTGTGATCGCGGCGCGCCTTCTCGTCCTTCTGCGTCTGCTCCTTGAGCTCGGCGCGAGCGAGGTCGACGCCGCGCGCGGCGAGGAAGGTGCGG
>DATNCU010000556.1:0-4332 GCA_035607145.1 Thermoanaerobaculia bacterium | reverse complement strand
CGATCGCCTGTCACGCCGACGTGCTGGTGAGTGGCGATCGTGACTTGCTCGAGGCGGTGTTGCCGATCCGCGTCCTCTCGCCGCGCGCTCTGTGGCAAGCGCTTCGCCAAGGTCTACAACCGGACGTCATCCACGAGCCGGTCGAGCCGTTTGGGCGGTAGGCGCAACCAGCTCGTTAGCCGATCCGCTTCTGGAAACGCGCCGCGGCGACGCCGACGAAGGCGACGCCGAGGGCGAGCAGCCAGAGGTGCGCACGCCACAGCTCGGGTAGCCCGACGCCCTTGAGGAAGATGCCGCGCACGATCTCGAGGTAGTGACGGAGCGGGTTGAGCAGCGACAGCGTTCGGAAGAGCGGCGGCATGCTAGCGACCGGGAACATGAAGCCGGAGAGCAGGATCGCCGGCACCAGGGTTAGGTAGCTCGCCATGAAGGCTTCCTGCTGCGTCTTCGAGGTGGTCGAGATGAGCAGGCCGAGGCCGAGGCTGGGGAGCAGGAAGAGGACGGTGGCGAAGAGCAGCAGCAACGGGCTCCCCACCAGCGGCACGCCGAACCAGAGCACTGCGAGGAGCGTCACCAGCACGAGGTCGACGAGGCCGATGAGGGCGAAGGGCAGCGCTTTGCCCGCCACCAGCTCGAGTGGCAGCAGCGGCGTCACCATCAGCTGCTCGAGGGTGCCGAGCTCGCGCTCGCGCACGACGGCGAGGGCGGTGAGGAGCATGCAGACGAGGAAGAGCAGCACGCCGACGACGCCGGGCACGTTGTAGTCGCGGCTCGCGAGGTCGGGGTTGTACCAGGCGCGGTCGCGTAGCTCGATGGGTGGTACCAGAGTCTCTCCACTGATTGTCGGCGGCACCAGCGCCACACCCAACGACGACAAGATCCCTTCCGCCTGCCCGAGCGCCACCGTGGCGACGTTGGAGTTGGTGCCGTCGACGAGCAACTGCACCGAGGCGTCCCCCGCCGCCAGGTCGGCGCCGAAGCGCGGCGGGATCACCAGGCCGACGACGGCGCGGCCGTGGTCGAGCTCGGTTACCAGGTCGGCGTCGCGG
The DNA here is from genome assembly GCA_035607145.1 of Thermoanaerobaculia bacterium. Taxonomy (GTDB): domain Bacteria; phylum Acidobacteriota; class Thermoanaerobaculia; order Multivoradales; family JAIOJS01; genus DASYQD01. The sequence goes on along the minus strand of DATNCU010000556.1, from coordinate 3,283 downwards.
GTGGAACGCCCCACGACGTCGAAGAAGCCTCCAGCGGTGAGCGCCTCCACCACCCGCCGCGACGCCGCGTCCCCCGCGTGGTCAATGACGAAGGTGCGCGTGTGGCGCACGTCGGTCGACACCGCGTAGCCGAACATCAACAGCTGCACCACAGGGGCGATGAAGAGGATGCGATACAGCTGCGGGTCGCGGAAGATCTGTCGCAGCTCCTTGCGCAGCATCTCCGCCACGCGCGCCGGACTGAAGCCGAGGGCCGCGCTCACTCGATCTCCTTCTTGAAGCGCACCACCGCCAGCGTCACGCCGGCAACCGCGAAGATCGCCATCAGCAGCGCCTCGCCGCGCAGCACCTCGATGCCGACGCCCTTCAAGAAGATCCCCCGCGTCACCACCAGGAAGTAGCGCGCCGGGATGAGGTAGGTGATCGCCCGCAGCGGCGCCGGCATCGAGCTGATGGCGAACATGAAGCCGGAGAGCAGCAGCGACGGCAGGTAGCTGACGATCATCGCCACCTGGGTGGCGAGCAGCTGGCTCTTCGACCCGGCGGAGACGAAGATGCCGATCCCCGAGGCGCCGAGCAGGAAGAGGAAGGAGAGCACGGCGAGCAGCAGCACGCTGCCGCGAAACGGCACGTCGAAGAGCAGCACCCCTACCGCCGAAGTGGCGGCGACGTCGATCATGCCGATGGCGAGATAGGGCAGCAGCTTTCCGAGCACCACCTCGGCGCGCGTCACCGGCGTCGAGGCGAGCTGCTCCATCGTGCCGCGCTCCCACTCGCGCGACAGGGTGAGCGAGGTGAGCATGGCGGCGATGATCATCATGATCACCGCCACGAGCCCCGGCACGATCATGTTGCGCGAGCGCAGCTCCTCGTTGTACCAGACGCGCGACTGCACGTGGAGCGGCAGCGGCGGCTTGCCGCCCTCGAGGCGCACGCGGGCGCCGTAGCCGAGGACGATGGCGCGGGAGTAGGCGAGCACGATGGTGGCGGTGTTGGCATCGCTGCCGTCGACGAGTGCCTGGACGGTGGCCGTCTCGCCGGAAGCGAGGTTGCGGGCGAAGCCGCGCGGTAGGGCTAACACCACCGAGGCCTCGCTACGATCGAGGACGGCGCCCGCGGCAGCCGCATCATCCACCCGCGCCACCTCGTCGAAGTAGCCCGAGGCCCAGAAGGCGTCGAGGAGCGCGCGGCTCTGCGGCGTGTTGTCGGCGTCCCACACCGCGGTCGCGATCTCGCGCACGTCCCAGCTGATGGCGTAGCCGAAGAGCAGCAGCAGGAGCAACGGCAGCAAGAACGCGAGCACCATGCTGCGGCGGTCGCGGCGCAGCTGCAGGACCTCCTTGCGCGAGACGGCGAACAGGCGGCGGAGGTTCATCGCGTGATCAGCTCACCAGGGCGCCGCCGCTCTCCTGGACGAGCGCAACGAAGACGTCCTCGAGCGACGGCGGGATACGCCGGACGGCTTCTACGGCGATGCCCGCCTCGCCGAGGCGCTGCCGCACCGCCTCCTCGCCGCGCGCGGCCTCGTCGACGGTGACGTGGAGTGCGCGGCCGAAGAGTCCCACCGCCTTCACGGCCGGCTCGCCCTGCAGCGCCTCGACCGCCGCCGGCGCGTCTGCCGCGCGCACCTCGAGGATCGGCGCGCCGAGCTTCTTGCGTAGCGCCGGCGGCGTGTCGAGCGCCACGAGCTTGCCGCGGTTCATCAGCGCCAGCCGGTGGCAGTACTCGGCCTCCTCCATGTAGTGGGTGGAGACGAGCACCGTAGTGCCGCCGCGCGCGAGCTCGTGGATCAAGTCCCAGAAGCTGCGCCGCGACAGCGGGTCGACGCCCGAGGTCGGCTCGTCGAGGAAGAGGATGGGCGGCCGGTGCAGCACCGCGCAGCCGAGTGCGAGGCGCTGCTTGTAGCCGAGCGCGAGCTCGCGCACCAGGCGACCGCGCGCGGCCTCGAGCGCGGCCATCTCCAGCACCCAGTCGCGCCGCTCCTCGCGCTCACGGCCGCGCAGGCCGTAGAGGCCGCCGAAGAAGGTGATGTTCTCCTCTACGGTCAGGTCGCCGTAGAGCGAGAAGAGCTGCGACATGTAGCCGATGCGCTGCTTGACCGCTTCGGGCTCGCGCGCCACGTCGAGGCCGGCCACGCGCGCCTCGCCGGCGCTCGGGGCGAGCAGGCCGGCGAGCATCTTGATGGTGGTCGTCTTGCCGGCGCCGTTGGGGCCGAGGAAGCCGAACACCTCGCCGCGGGCGACCTCGAAGGTGACGTGGTCGACGGCGGTGAAGGTGCCGAAGGCGCGGGTGAGGTCGCGTACCGCGATGGCTGACTCGGCAGCCGGCGTTCCTGGCGCGTTCCGCGTCGAGATCGCTTCGTCGCTGCGCTCCTCGCGATGACTTTCCATCGTCAGCGCCGCTCCGCCGGTTCTGCGGTCGCCTCGACGCGGGCGAGGAAGACGTCTTCGAGCGACGGCGGTACGGGCTCGATGCCCGCGGGCTCGATACCGGCCGCGCGCAGCGCCGCCGCTACGGCCTGGGAGGCACGATCCGCGGGCGGCTCGACGGCGACGTGGAGCCGCGCGCCATACGCGGTGGCGCGGCGCACCAGTTCGTGGCCACGCAACGCCTCGCGCGCTCGCTGCGGCTCATCGACGCGCACTTCCAACACCTCCTCGTCGAGCGACTGCTGCAGCGCCTGCGGCGCATCCAGCGCCAGGAGCCGCCCCTCGTGCAGCAGCGCCACGCGGTCGAAGCGCTCGGCCTCGTCGAGGTACGCCGTGGAGACGATGGCGGTGACGCCCTCGGCGACCCGCTCGTGCACGATGCGCCACAGCTCGCGGCGCGACACCGGGTCGACGCCGAAGGTGGGCTCGTCGAGCAGCAGCAGCTCGGGCTCGTGCACCAGCGCGCAGGAGAGGCCGAGCTTCTGCTTCATGCCGCCGGAGAGCTGGCCGGCGAGGCGATCCTGGAACGGGCCGAGGCCGGAGAAGGCGAAGAGGCGCGCGAGGCGCGCCGCGAGCTCGCGCCGCGGCACGTCGTAAAGGTCGGCATAGAAGGCGAGGTTCTCGCGCACCGTGAGGTCGGTGTAGAGCCCGAAGCGTTGCGACATGTAGGCGAGATGGCGCTTCACCGCCTCGGGCTCGCGCGCCACGCTCGCCGGCGCGCGGCTACCCGCGCCGGCGCTGGCGGCGCCGGTTGCGCCATCCTTGCGACCGTCAGTGGCGCCGCCGCCGGCTGCGTCACCTCCGATCCAAGCATCGCCGCTCGTCGGCCGCAAGACGCCGGCGAGCATGCGCAG
>DATNCU010000546.1:0-4945 GCA_035607145.1 Thermoanaerobaculia bacterium | reverse complement strand
ACGGCGACGGCATCCTCGACGGCAACGAGGTGGTGCCGGCCGGCCGCCGCGTGGCGCGCGTCGAGCGTTTCCCGTTCCTCGAGCGCTTCGTGCCGCTGCCGCAGCGCTTCGTGGCGCCGGTGCCCATCACGGTGTCGACGGTCGCGCTGGAGTCGGTGAGCTTCGTGCCGCTGCCGTCCTTTGGCGAGGTGTTTCCTCGCTCCTTCGAGGAGACGCGGATGGAGACGGTCTTCCGCACCCAGGGCTTCGGCCCCATCGACGTGGCGATCGGCCGGATGTCGTTCACGCCGGTGGACCGCGTGCTGGTGACGGACCGCTTCGTCTTCCTCGACAGCAACCGCGACCGCTACGTCGCCTACGACGAGTGGAGCGGCCCGCGTCCGCTCTTCCGCACGCTGGACCTCAACCACGACCGCTACCTGGCGCCCAGCGAGCTGGTGGTGACGCGGCCGATCGTCCGCGACGTGACGCTGGTGGACCGCGACCGTTACGTCGCCTTCCAGCTCATCGACGTCGACGACGACGGCGTCATCGCGCCGTGGGAGTGGACGGGCGACATGGACGTCTTCTTCCTGCTCGACGTCGACGGCAACGGCGTGCTCGGCCAGCCCGAGTACCTCGGCCTGGTGCGCTCGCGGCCGGTGCCGGTGCGGCTCATCGCCGACGGCGCGCTCGACCTCGACGGCAACGGCTACGTCGACCGTTGCGAGTGGGTGGGCGACCCCTACCGCTTCGTCAGCCTCGACCTCAACGGCGACGGCCGGCTGCGGCCGTACGAGGCGGTGACCGGCTCGCTGCTGATCCGCCTCTAGAGGCGGCCCGGTTGCACCGGTACGGCGCCCCGCCGCGGTGTCATCGCGGCGGGGCGTTTCGTATTTGGGAGTTGACAGCGTGGATGATCGTGCGTATAGTTGGCATATGCAACGATCGGCAACGGCCAAGAGCCCCACACCTACCGGCACGGCCAGGCCGCCCCGCCAGCCTCGAGCTGGCAGGCGCGCGGATGCCGCGCCGCATGCGGCCGCCGATCCCGGCCTCGACGCCGACGCGCTCGCCCTGCACCGCGTGCTCTCCGACCTGACGCGGATGCTGCAGTTCCGCGACCGCGACCGCATCTGCTGCCACGACGTCTCGGTGACGCAGTGCTACGCCCTCGAGGCGCTGGTCGGCCGCGGCGAGCTGACGCTCAACGAGCTGGCGCGCGAGCTCTACCTCGACAAGAGCACCGCCAGCCGCGTCGTCGACGCGCTGGTGGCGAAGGGCTACGCCGAGCGCGGGCCGCATCCGCAGGACGGCCGCGCCGTGCGGCTCACCCCGACGCGTGCCGGCCGCAAGCTCTACGAGACGATCGACGCCGAGCTGCTCGGCGAGGTGCGCGGGGTGGTGGGGGGCTTCCCGCCGGCGGTGCGGCAGTCGATGGCGGAAGTGCTGCGGCGGCTGGTGCGGGCGGCGGGGCCGCGGCTCGCAGCCGACGGCGGCGGCACCTGCTGCGGCTGATCGTCGTGATGGGTATCGAGAAGCGATTCGAAACTTTTCGTGCGGTCAATTAGTTGCTACTAACAACAGGAGACGAAGCGATGAGCGGCAATCAGGAGCAGTCGGTGGGCGGTGGCAGTGCGGTGGCGACGGCGCCGTTGGTGTCGGCGGGATGTGGCTGCGGCGTGGCTGCGGCGACGCCGGCAGGGGGCGACGAGGCGATCCGCGAGGCGGTGCGGCGGCGCTACGCCGCGGCGGCGAAGCAGGTGGAGAGCGGCGAGGACGGCTGCCCCTGCGGCTGCGCCGACCCGATCAGCTCCGACCTCTACACGGGCGGCGAGACGGCGGGCCTGCCGGGCACGGCGGTGCAGGCATCGCTCGGTTGCGGCAACCCGGTAGCGCTCGCCGAGCTACGTGCGGGCGAGGTGGTGCTCGACCTCGGCTCGGGCGGCGGCCTCGACGTGCTGCTCTCGGCGCGGCGCGTCGGGCCGACCGGCAAGGCCTACGGCCTCGACATGACCGACGAGATGCTGGCGCTGGCGCGCCGCCACCAGGCCGAGGCGGGCGTCGAGAACGTCGAGTTCCTCAAGGGGCAGCTCGAGGCGGTGCCGCTGCCGGACGCCAGCGTCGACGTGGTGCTGTCGAACTGCGTCGTCAACCTCTCGACCGACAAGGACCGCGTCTTCGCCGAGGCGTTCCGCGTGTTGCGCCCGGGCGGCCGGCTGGCGATCGCCGACATCGTCGTCGAAGGCGAGGTGCCGGCGGCGCTCCGGCGCGCCATCGAGCTGTGGAGCGGCTGCCTCGCCGGGGCGCTCGAGGTGGAGGAGGCGCGCGGCAAGCTCGCGGCGGCTGGCTTCGAGGAGGTCGACATCGAGATCACGCGCACGTACGGACCGGAGGCGCTGGGCGAGGCGGGGCTGAGGCTGCTGGCGGAGCTCGGCATCGATCCGGCGAAGGTGCCGGGGCGGTTCGCTTCGGCCTTCGTGCGAGGCAGCAAGCCGGCGTGAGCCTGCGTCGATGGGGGAGGAGGTGCGTTTCGGCGATATCGTTCCTCGAGCGCCGATGCCGAACCTCCTCCTCCAAGACGTCGACTACCAGGCCACGACTTCGCACCGCGGCACCTGGCGCCGCTACCTCCACCCCAACGGCAACCTCTACGCGGAGTTCACCTCCACCGCCACCGTGCTCGGCCTGCCGCTCGTGCACTACACGCGCGGCATCTCGCCAGAGACGGGCAGGTTCACGACGGCTCGCGGGTTCGTGGCGGTCGGCCGGCGCGCCGTCGGCGTCATCGCCGTCGGCCGCATGGCCGCCGGCATCGTCGCCGTCGGCCAGCTCTGCGTCGGCGTCGTCGGCTTCGGACAGGCGGCCATCGGGCTCGCCGTCATCGCCCAGATCGCGCTCGGCATCGGTTTCGCCATCGGCCAACTCACCACCGGCTTCGTCTGCATCGCCCAGCTGGGGGTCGGCAACTGGGTGCTCGGCCAAGTCGGCGTCGGCACTCACGTCTGGTCGATGCGGGTCAAGGACCCGGCGGCGATCGACTTCTTTCGTTCGTTCGCGGACGCGGCGGGCTGGAGGTGGTGATGGACGCGAGCTTCCTCCTCTACGGCGCCTACGGCTACACGGGCGAGCTCATCGCGCGCGAGGCGGCGGCGCGGGGTTTGCGGCCACTGCTGGCGGGCCGCGACGCGGCGCGCCTTGCGTCGCTGGCGGCGGAGCTGGGGCTGTCTTCGCGGGCGTTCGATCTTGCGGACCGCGCGGCACTCGAATCGGCGCTGGCGACGGTGCCCGCGGTGCTGCACTGTGCCGGGCCGTTCGTGCACACCTACCGGCCGATGGTCGACGCGTGCCTCGAGCGAGGCGTGTCGTACCTCGACATCACGGGCGAGGCCGACGTCTACCTCGCCCTGGCCAACCTCAGCGATCGTGCGGCGTCGCGCGGCGTCACACTCCTGCCCGGCGTGGGCTTCGACGTGGCGCCGTCGGACTCGTTGGCGGCGCACCTCAAGCGCCGGCTGCCCACCGCGACTCACCTCACGCTCGCCTTCCGCACCGACGCCGGGCCGTCGCGCGGCACGGCGCAGACGATGGCCGAGCACGCGCACGAGGGCGGGCTGGTGCGCCGCGACGGCAAGCTCACTCGCGTGCCGGTGGCGTGGAAGACGCGCGCGATCGACTTCGGTGACGGACCGCAGCCGACGGTGACGATCCCGTGGGGCGACGTGGTGACGTCGTGGTACAGCGCCGGCGTCCCCAACGTCGAGGTCTACATGACCATGCCCGAGGCGGTGATCCGGCGGCTGCGCCGCGGGCGTGCGCTGGTCGGCCTGCTCAAGGTGCCGTTCGTCCGCCGGATCGCGGCGGCGCGAGCGCGACGGCGGCCCGCGGGGCCGTCGGCACAGAAGCTGGAGCGCGGCGAGACGCGGTTGTGGGGAGAGGTCCGCGACGGCGCCGGCAACGTTGCGGTGTCGCGGCTGCGCGGCCCGCAGGCCTACCGCTGGACGGTGCTCACCGCGCTCGTCGCCGTCGACCGCGTGTGCGCCGGCGAAGCGCCGCGTGGCTTCACCACCTTCGCGGCGGCGTTCGGGCCGGACTTCGTGCTTGGGCCGGGCGTCGAACGCGAGGATCTGCCGGCTTTCTAGCTACCGCTCGCCGATCGCGTAGTCGACCTGCGCGCGGAAGCGCGCGCGGTCCGCATCGAAAGCACTCCGCGCGATCACCGCGTCGAGGCCGGGCGCGAACGGTTCCGCACGGTCGAGCGCGAGGACGCCGTCGAGGTGATCGAGCTCGTGCTGGAGCAGCTCGGCAAGCGCGCGCGGCACCCGCTCCCACGCGCGCTCGACGCCGTCGCCGTCGCGGAAGCGCAGCGACACCGAGGCGTGACGGCGCACGCGCACGAGCAGCCACGGGAAGCTCATGCAGTCGTCCCAGAGCGTGAAGGTCTCCACGCTCTGCCAGGTGAGCTCGGGGTCGATCAGCAGCAGCGGGCCGCGGCCGCCGTCGGGATAGGCCGCGACACCCAGATCCATCGCCACCATGCGGCGCAGTACCCCGATTTGCGGCGCCGCGATGGCGCGGCCGAATCCACGCGCGGCACGGAAGGTGGCAAGTGTCGCCTGCAGCCGCACCGCGTCCGCGTCGAGCTGCGCGCGCTCGCTCGCCGCGAGCGCGTCGAGCGGTCCGACCGGGGCGCAAACCGCGCGTAGCGCCGGGTGGCCGAGCTCGAGCACGGGTGCTGCGGCCGTCATCGTCGGCATTGTAGGGCGGTGCCGCGGCACCTCCGCGCACGCGACACACGACCGAGACTCGCGGCGACTTCGTCCGCGGTTGCCGCCTCCACCTCGCGGTAGGCTCGGCGCGCCGATGAATCTCTGGGACCTGCTCTGCGTCGCCCGCCGCCGCGACCCCGCGGCGCCGGCGCTGCAACTCCCCGACGGACGCACCTACTCCCACGCCGAGTTGCACG
>DATNCU010000536.1:0-3434 GCA_035607145.1 Thermoanaerobaculia bacterium | reverse complement strand
CCACTGCCGGCGATCCTCGGCTCGCTCGCCATCGCGTTGCTCATCGGGGTCGGCTTCGGCGCCTTCCCGGCGCGGCGGGCGGCGCTGCTGCCGCCCATCCAGGCGCTCGCGGCGCGCTGATCCATATGAGCGCCGCCGCCGACACCGCCGCCGCCGCGCGGGCACGCGTGCTCATCGTCGACGACGATGAGAAGCTCGGCGCCCTGCTCGCCGAGTACCTCGGCCGCTTCGGCTGGTCGGTGCGCACCGCCATCACGCCTGAAGAGGGCCTGCGCGCCCTCGGCGCCGAGGCGCCCGATATCGTCATCCTCGACGTCATGCTCCCCGGCATCGACGGCTTCGAGGTCTGCCGCCGCATCCGGCAAACCAGCCGCGTGCCCATCGTCATGCTCACCGCCCGCGGCGACGTCATGGACCGCATCGTCGGCCTCGAGCTGGGCGCCGACGACTACCTGCCCAAGCCCTTCGAGCCGCGCGAGCTGATGGCGCGCATGCAGGCGGTGCTGCGCCGCGGCGGCGCCGTGGCCATCGACGACGAGCGCGTGCGCTGCGGACCGCTCGAGGTGAGCTTCGCCACCTGCACGGTGCGCCTCGACGGCCGCCCGGTGTGGCTCACCTCGGCGGAGCTCGAGCTGCTCTTCCTGCTGGTGCGGAACCGCGGCCGCGTGCTCAGCCGCGAGCGTATCCTCGACGAGACCCGCGGCATCGATTGGGAGGCCTTCGACCGCTCGATCGACGTGCTGGTCTCCCGCCTGCGGCAGAAGCTGAGCGACGACCCGCGGCAGCCGCGCTTCATCCGCACCGTGCGCGGCGTCGGCTATGGCTTCATCGGCGGCGCAGATGGCTGACCGCTGGCCCGCCGGCTACCGGAGCTCGGTGTTCGGCAAGCTTCTCGCCATCATGATCGTGATGGCCGGCAGCCTGCTCATCCTGGTGCTCGGCTTCTTCGCCTTCTACATCGCGCCCAACCTCGACAACTTCCTGGGCCGCGTCGCCGGCGAGTCGGCGCGGGTCATCGCCGCCGGCTCGCCCGACCTTGCGAGGGCGCAGCAGCTCAAGCCGCTGCTCGACCTCGAGATGCGCTACGACGGGCCGCACGGCTCCTGGGCCACCGACGAGGACCTGCCGCCGGTGGAATCGGTGCGACACCACCACTGGCACCTCTTTGGCCCGCGCTACGACGTCGTCGACGCTCCGGACGGCGGCGCCTACCTCTTCCGCTGGACCTTCCGCCGCAAGCTGCACGCGGCCCACGTGCAAGTGCTCGGGCTGCTCGTGGTGCTGATGGCGGTGGTGATCGTCGCGGCGCACACGCTGCTGCGGCGGCTGCTGCAACCGCTGCGCGCGCTCGGCGACGGTGTCGCGCGCCTCGCCGACGGAGAGGTCGACTTCGCCATCGACAACCGCACACGCGACGAGTTCGGCGCGCTCACCGAGGCTTTCAACCAGATGGTCGGCCGGGTGCGCGGCATGATCCGTGCCCGCGACCAGCTGCTGCTCGACGTCAGTCACGAGCTGCGCTCGCCGCTGACGCGTCTCAAAGTGGCGCTCGAGATGATGCCGGAAGGCAACAAGCGCGCCGGCATGGCTGCCGACCTCGCCGAGATGGAAGTGATGATCGGCGAGCTGCTCGAGCTCGAGCGGCTGCGGGCGGAAGGGAGCGGGGGAGGCATCCGCCGAGTGCCCACCGACCTCGTCGCCATCCTCGACGCGGTGGCGGCGGGCTACCGCGATCGGCCGCCGGGCGTCGAGGTGGAGGTCGACGCGGACCCATCGGGCGAGATGGTGCTGCCGCTCGACGCCGAGAAGGTGCGCACCGTCTTACGCAACCTGGTCGAGAACGCCGTCAAGTATTCGCTACCCGACAGCCGCCCGGTGCGCATCTCCGCCGCACGCGAAGAGGATCGCGTGGTGGTGCGCGTGATCGACGATGGCCCCGGCATCCCGGCGACCGACGCGGCGAGCCTCTTCGAGCCCTTCTTCCGCGTCGACCGCTCGCGCTCGAAGAAGACCGGCGGCTACGGGCTCGGGCTCTCGATCGCCAAGCGCATCGTCGAGGCCCACGGCGGCACGATCGCCGTGCGCAACAACCCGGGCCGTGGCGCCACCTTCGAGGTGACGCTGCCGATGGGGGCGTCGCGCTAGACTCGCGCCCCGTCATGGCCGAAAGCTCCTTCGACGTCGTCTCCCAGGTGGACTTCCAGGAAGTCCGCAACGCCGCCACCCAGGCGGAGAAGGAGATCGCCAACCGCTACGACCTCAAGCGGGTGGGTGCCAAGCTCGCGATCGCGGGCGAGGAGCTCGAGATCGAGGCGGCCGACGACTTCACCATCGGCCAGGCCCGCGAGGTCCTGGAGTCGAAGCTGGTCAAGCGGGGCGTGCACTTGAAGTCGCTGCGCAAGGGCGACGTCGAGCCGGCGAGCGGCGGCCGCGTGCGCCAGAAGCTCACCTTTCAGCAGGGCATCCCGATCGACACCGCGCGCAAGATCGTCGCCGAGATCAAGCGCGCCAAGCTCAAGGTGCAAGGGGCCATCCAGAGCGACACCGTGCGGGTTTCGGGCAAGAGCCGCGACGATCTGCAGAAGGTCATCGCCCTGCTCAAGGCCATGGACCTCGACGTGCCGCTCACCTTCACCAACTACCGCTAGCGGCGCCTGCCGGCCGCGCCCCGCCTCAGGCGAAGGGGTTCTCGTCCGCGCTCGGGCCGTAGACCGACGGGATCGCGACGCCGAGCAGCCGCAGGTAGACGGTGAGCTGGCCGCGGTGGTGGTACCAGTGGTTGAGCATGATCGAGCGCAGCATGGCGATGCGCGGCACGGTGAACAGCTCGCGGTTGCCGCTCATCATCGTCCATGGCGCGGTGATCGTCGCGTCGTCGAGGCCGCCGACGAGCTCCTTGGCCTTGGCGACGCTCGCTTCGAGCGCCGGCAGCAGCTCGGCGGCGCTCTGCGGCGAGGGGTCGGTGAAGGTCGGCGCCTGCACCGGTGAGGGCGCGCAGGCGAAGGTGGCGACCGCTCCCGGCACCTGTGCGATGTGGAGGGCGAGCTGGCCGAGGGTGCGCGCCTTCGGGGCCGGGCGCCAGTCGAGCTTGTCGTTGGGCACCCGCTCGAGCACGCGGCGGGTGGTCTGGGTTTCCTGGTCGAGCTCCTGCAGCAGGCTGTCGGCGATGGTCATGTCGTGGCTCCTCCCTTCCCTCGCGGCGCGAGCATAGCCGTCGCGGGCAAGCGCGCTCGCCTCTCGCGCAGTAGGACTGCAGCAACCGACCCTTCAGTACGAATCGGCTTGGATTTTGCTGCCTCTTCGCGGCCGACAGCCTCGCGCCGACACTCGCGCCGGTGCGCGGCGACGGAGGTCGCGCATCATGTGCAGTCATGCTCGAATCCCTCGTGGCGCCGCGTTGCTCGCCGCGCTCGTCCTCGCCGGTTGTGCGTCGG